>JBIPMZ010000287.1:0-3333 GCA_044376165.1 Cyanobium sp. | reverse complement strand
GAGCAGGATGTCGGGAGGGTCATTCTTGATCTTTTCCCGTTCTTCCTCGCTTTCCTGTCCAGTATAACGCGCAAAGGTGACACGCGGACCGTCGTGGTAACCCCAGCCCAGGTATTTCTGCAGCTCCTCAATTTGGCTATTGCAGAGGGCATTCATCGGGTAGATGACGATCGCCCTGATCCGCTTGCTCTGGTCGCCGCGCTGACGCTCTTCCAGCACCCGATTGATGATCGGGATCATGTAACCCAGCGACTTGCCGGAGCCCGTGCCGGAGATCACCACCAGGCTGCCGCCTGCGCGGGCGATCACGATCGCTTCCCGTTGGTGGCGGTGCAGCAGCAGCTCCACCCCATCGCCCTTGTCCTTGCCCCAGCGGAAGATGTGGCTGCACTCCGGGTGCAGCAGTCCCTCCTTCACCAGAGACCCGATGCTGCCTCCCCCAACAAAGCTGGGGTTGAGCTGGATCAGTGGCGAAGGCCAGTACTCACCTGCCCCGTAGCGGCCATCGACAAAGTCCCGCAGATCAGGCGCCTTGATCTGCGTAAAACTACGACTGAACTGGCCGTAGTCCTCAACAACCCGATCTCGAAAAGAAAAGACATCCATCAGGACTGCTCACCACCCCAACCTTGCAGCGTGGTCAGGGAGGGAACTCCCTGCTGTCTGTTTCCCTGAGCTGTGGCCACCGACCCTGAATGGCGTCTTGAACCAGTGTGCCTTGCCGGAGCGCATCCGTCACGGCTACCCAGACGACAGCTGCCTCCGAGCCTCTGGTTCTATGCACTCAGTGCATAGCTCCCCTTGGAAAGCGAGCTGCGAGTCAGGTGGCTATGCGGAAATTGCATGTTTTGGGCCTGCTCACCCCTCTCCCCCACCATCCCTCGCGCCAGCTCGTACTTCCTGGCCAGATCAATCCCCGCATCCTGCCCAGCCAGCCTGCTGGGCCGAGACGGTGCTGCCGCCTCGTCGGACTTGCCCTTGATCGGTTTGCCGTCCCACCGGGTTCGGTTCTCGCGCCGGTGGGAGCGGCCTGAAGGCCCTCGGAGGCCGCCAGGGGGGAGCAAAGCCCCTGCGGCAACAGGCCCGCCGCAATCCGGTCAGGGCTTAAGCATTTTTACTTATTTCCCCCTTTTGTTGCTGTTGCATTGGGGCGTGCCTTTCTCGGCCAACAACCATGCACCTCCAACCCGGCGTCCTGGTGAGCTACAGCGCCAGTCCCGACGCCACCTACCAGGTGGTCAACGTGGACGATTTCAGCGATTGCGTCTGGCTGCGCCGCTTTCCCCTCAGCCAGGACCGCTTGCCCACCTTCGCTGTTCCAGCCGACCAGGTGCGGCCCTTCGCCAGCGAGCGGAGCCGATGATTCCCCCCCAGTTCGTGGCGATTCACCGCCTGATCCATTCCGCCTGGAGCTTTGGCTCGATCGCCATGCGGTTGACCATGGCAGCCCTGGGTTTCGACCTGCTGCTGCACGGGGCTGGACTGGCCTGATTCGTCCCCTTCCCCCGCGCCCCCGGCGGGTGGAGGTCGCTGCTCACCAGGGTGAGGGGCGGATCGAGGTCCAGGGCCTCCAGGAACACGAGCACCAGCTCCGGCCCGTCTTCCCCGGGTTCCGGGTGGCGCTTGACCTCCTGGCGAAAGCGCAGCGCTGCGTACTTCTTGAGGTCCGGGCGGGCCGAGAGCACGTTCCCAAAGAGCCCATAGGGCTCATCGCCCTGCCGGAAATCGGTGGCGGGCACCAGCACGGAGGGTGTTGGCTGCCCTCGCGGGATGCCTGGCGGCGCTGCAAAGGGGGCAGCCGGTGGTGTTGGCTGGGAAGCTGCCACCTGGAGCCCATGAGCCCATCCGCCCCCGAGCCCTACGTCTACCGCCTCAAGGCCCTCGTCCGCGTGATCGATGGCGACACCGTGGATCTGGATCTCGACCTGGGCTTCTCCCTCACCCTGCGCCAGCGGGTGCGGCTCTACGGCGTGGATGCGCCGGAGCTGCGCAGCAAGGACCCGGCGGAGAAGGCCAAGGCTCAGGAGAGCCAGGGGTTCGTGACCCAGTGGTTCGCGCGGCCCGGCGCGGTGCTGGTGCACACCACCAAGGAGGAGAAGTACGGGCGGATGCTGGCCGATTGCCATCGCGAGGGCGCCCCGAGCCTCTGCACGGAACTGCTGGAGCGGGGTCTGGCGCGGCCTTACACCCCCTGATCGGCCGAGGGGGTTGACAGGCTGGAAATCTCTGGTGCCCCCCCGGAGACCCCATGGCCACCACCCCGAGAGAGCCCGCCCGCACCCAGGCCCTGTGCTGGCTGCTCGATGACCTGCTCGATGCGGAGGACGACCTGCTGGCGCTGGTGGCCCGGCCCGGAGCGCTGCCAGCGCCCTTGCGACCTGGCAGCGCATTACACAGTTTGCAGGTGGTGGCGAAGGCGACTACTTCGTCCAGATCGTCCGGTTGGACCACCTGATGCAGCTCGGGCTCACGAGTGTTGCCGTGAACGTGCCGTCATCCGGAAAGGTCACCCGCGCCAGCGTGGGGGTGAGGGTCGTGCCGCTCGCCGTGGGCCGACCATAGGCGGACATGTTCACCGAAAGACGAGCGCCGCTCTGGCTGATCACGGGACCGGGCCTGCCGGAGAAATTCCAGGTCCCGGAGAAATCTCGGGCCTCCCAGAGCGTGCCGTTGTTCCAGCGGATCCGCCCGCGGCCATCCAGCGTCCCGGTGAAGGTGGCGTCGTCGGGAAAGGTGACCTCAAGGGTGGAATCACTCAGAAGGCGGCCGGATGCCGCCGGACGGCCATACGCGGACATGTCGACCGAAAGCCGATCTCGCGACTGGGTAATGATCGGGCCAGGAGTGCCGCCGAAGAACCACTGGCCATTCACGGGGGAGCAATCGCTGGAGGCGGGGATGGGGAGCGCCTGCGCTGGGAGGCCGACGCTGATGGCGAAGCCCGGAATCAGGGCGAAGGTGCCGAGAAGGGCGAGGACGGACTTGTTCATGGGGAGGGGGGATGGGGTCTGCTGTGGGTTCGGCGGAGAAGGAGCATTTTCCGGCCGATGGATACAGCATCTTTGAATTCCCTGGAGCCTCTCGTGATCGTCGGCATGGCCGCCGTTGATCTCGATCACAGGCCCCTGGTGCACGGTGACTGTTACGGCTGGCCGGGCCGAAACGGGGCGGAAGATCTTGGGGCTTGGCAAGCCCCATTCTCTCGCTCAGATCTATTTCTGTCACTGGGATCTGGGTGATCCCTGCGCAACGGGCGCCTAGAAAATTGCCTAACGGTCGTCGACCGAGGCCATTTTGCCCTGTTTTGGGCCTAGGTCCGCCGCCTCGACAAGC
>JBIPMZ010000041.1:0-12305 GCA_044376165.1 Cyanobium sp. | reverse complement strand
GGGCCAGGCACCGGTTCCCCACGACCCCGGAGAGGCGGAACGGGTGGCGGAGGCGGTGCAGACCCTGGGGCTGCGCTACGTGGTGCTCACCGCCGTGGCCCGAGACGACCTGGACGACCATGGCGCCTGCCTGTTCACCGCGACGATGGCGGCGATCCGCCGCCGGTCTCCCCTCGTGGCGATCGAGGTGCTGACTCCGGATTTCTGGGGGGGCCACCGCGGGGAGGTCGATGGGCTCGCCGCCCAGCGCCGTCGCCTGGCCACGGTGCTGGAGGCGGCCCCGGCGTGCTTCAACCACAACCTCGAAACGGTGGAGCGGCTGCAGGGGGAGGTGCGTCGCGGAGCCACCTATCGGCGCTCCCTGGGCCTGCTGGGGATGGCGCGGCAGCTGGCCCCCAGCATTCCCACGAAAAGCGGGCTGATGCTCGGGCTGGGGGAGACCTTCGCCGAAGTGGTGGCCGCGCTGGCCGACCTGCGGGCGGTGGACTGCCAGCGGCTCACCCTGGGCCAGTACCTGCGACCTTCCCTGGCCCACATTCCCGTGAGCCGCTACTGGCCGCCGGAGGAATTCGAGCGGTTGGCGACGATCGCCCGGGGGATGGGCTTCCGCGATGTCCGCAGCGGCCCGCTGGTGCGCAGCAGCTACCACGCCGGGGAGGCCTGAGCCCGTGGGGGTGGCTGCGACCTCCACCTACCCCGTTGGCTCCATCGATCTTCCGCCCAGCCCAAGCCGCCTTCCGCCCAGGCCAAGCCGCCGCGCACTGCGCCGCAAGCCCTCGCCGCAGTCCCCGCGCATCAGCAGACCCGAGCCACCCCAGATCAGGCGGGCCGGCAGATCCAGCGCGGCGCCGCCCAGATCTCGCAGGGGTGTGAAGCCGAGACCGCGGAAGTACCGCACCAGCCGCCGGTGCTGGGCTTCACCATCCCGGATCGCCAGCAGGGTGGCCTGCTGGCAGGGGGTGCTCTCCAGAGCCCAGGCGAAGGTGGCGGCCCAGACCAGCGCGCCCACGGCGGCGGTGTCGTGGCCCTGCACCCGCATCGTGTCGAGCCGCAGCCCTGTCGGCGTGGGCAGGGCCCAGGCCCTCATCTCCCCGAGCAGCTGCAAAACTCCCGCAGAATCCTGCGAGGCCCCCGCTGGATCCTGCGTCGGCGGCCGCCGGGCCACCGCCACCCGCAGGTTCCAGCTCAGGCCCACCGGCCGGCGCACCCGCAGGCGCAACAGCAGCCCGCGGCGGCGGGCCTCCCCCTCCAGGTCTGCCAGGGAGGGCCGTTGCTCGGCGCTCATCGCCCCGTCTCGGCGAGCCCGCGGCCGCCTTCCGGCCCGGAGAACAGCGGGGTGAGGCCATGGCTCAGCGCCCCCCGCCGGTCGAAGACGAAGCAGGCGCCCCGCCAGCGACTGCGTTCCGGGGGAATCTCCGCCAGGTAGCGCAGGATGCCGCCCTCGAGCTGATACACCTCCGGCAGACCCTGCCGATGCAGCCAGGCGCTGGCCTTCTCACAGCGGATGCCCCCGGTGCAGAACAGGGCAACCCGCTGCGGCCGGCGCTGTTCCAGGTGCGGCGCGAGCCCCGTCTCCCCCCAGGCGGGGAAGGCGCGGAAGGAGGCAAGGCCGGGGTCGAGGGCGCCGGGGAAGGTGCCCATCGCCACTTCGAAAGCGTTGCGGGTGTCGATCAGGAGGGTGTGGGGATCGGCGATCAGGGCATCCCAGGCGGCCGGCGCCACCGGGATCCCCGCGGGGGCGTCGAGGCCCGGGCGCAGGTCGGGGTGGCCCATCGTCACAATTTCGCTCCGCCAACGCACCCGCAGGCGATCGAAGGCCGGCTCCGGGGTGCGGCTGAAGCGCGCCTGCAGCCCAGCCAGGCCGGGGAGCGCCCGCAGCCGCGAGAGCACGATCTCCACAGCGCCAGCGCTGCCGCAAAGGCTGCCGTTCACCCCCTCGCCAGCGAGGACGATCGTGCCCCGAACGCCCCGGGCGCTGGCCAGCTGGCGCAGTTCGCGGTCCAGGGCTTCGGCCCCGGGCACGGCGGCCCCGGCGATCGGCGCCAGGTTGGCGAAGCGGTAGAAGGTGGCCACCACCAGGGGGGCCGGCTGGTCGTTGCCCTCCGGATCGGCGAGCGGCGGCAGGATCGCGGTACTCAGCGGCAGACCTCCGCCACCGGTTCCTCCCAGGCCCGCACCCCGGCGGCGGCGAGCAGTTCCCGGTCGGTTTCCACCGCTGGGTTGCCGGTGGTGAGGAGGGTGTCGCCGTAGAAGAGGGAATCGGCCCCGGCCAGCAGGCAGAGGATCTGGGCTTCCCGGGCGAGCTGCTCGCGCCCGGCGCTGAGCCGCACCCGGCTGTGGGGCATGAGGATCCGAGCGACCGCCACCATCCGCACCAGCTCCAGCGAGTCGACCGGGGGATGCTCCGCCAGGGGGGTTCCCTCCACCGCCACGAGGGCATTGATCGGCACGCTCTCGGGATGGGGATCGAGGCCCGCGAGCACCTGCAGGAGTGCTGCGCGGTCGCTGAGGCTCTCCCCCAGGCCGATGATGCCGCCGCAGCAGAGGCTGATGCCCGCTCGGCGGGCCCGTTGCAGGGTTTCCAGCCGCTCCTGGTAGGTGCGGGTGCTGATGATCTCCCCGTAGTGCTCGGGGCTGGTGTCGAGGTTGTGGTTGTAGGCCGTCAGGCCGGCCTCGGCCAGGCGTTGCGCCTGGACGTCGCTGAGCATGCCGGCGGTGACGCAGGCTTCCAGGCCGAGTTCCCGTACGCCCCGCACCATCGCCAGCATCGCCTCGAACGGGGCGCCGTCGCGGATCTCCCGCCAGGCCCAGCCCATGCAAAAGCGATGGGCACCCGCGTCCCGGGCGGCTCGGGCCCGGGCCAGCACCGGTTCCAACGCCAGCTCGGGCCGCTCCCCGAGGTCGCTGCTGTGGTGGATCGACTGCGGGCAGTAGGCGCAGTCCTCCTCGCAGCCGCCGGTGCGCACGCTCAGCAGGGAGGCGAGCTGCACCCGGTAGCCCGGATTGGCAGCCCGATGCACCTGCTGGGCCTGCCAGAGGAGATCGATCAGGGGGAGGCGGAGCAGGGATTCAATCTCCTGCCGGGTCCAGTCGTGGCGGGGGATCATGAGATCGGATCGACGCCTCCAAAGCGGCGGGAACGGCCCTGATAGTCCAACAGGGCCGCCCGCAGGGCGGCGGCGTCAAAATCGGGCCAGAGGGTGTCGGTGAGGTGCAGTTCGGCATAGGCCAGCTGCCAGAGCAGGAAATTGCTGATGCGCTGTTCGCCGCTGGTGCGGATCAGCAGGTCGGGATCGGGCTCGCCGGCGGTGTGCAGCTCGGCCGCGAAGCGCTCCGCGTCGATCGCCGTCGGCGCCAGCACCCCCTGTTGCACCTGTTCGGCCAGCCGGCGGGCGGCGCGCACCAGCTCGCTGCGGCCGCCGTAGTTGGTGCAGACATTGAAGTGGATGCCACTGTTGGCGGCGGTGCGGGCCGTGGCCTTGGCGATCAGGGCCTGGAGCCCTTCCGGCAGCTGCTCCAGATCTCCGAGGAAGCGAATGCGCACCTGCTCCTGGATCAGCCCCTCCAGCTCCCGGGCCAGCACCCGCTCGAACAGGGCCATCAGGAAGGTCACCTCCTCGCCGGGTCGGTTCCAGTTCTCGGTGGAGAAGGCGTAGGCGGTGAGGGCGCCGATGCCCCAGTCGCTGCAAAGGCGCAAGGTGCGTTTGAGGGCCTCCACCCCGGCGCGATGACCCATCACCCTGGGCAGTCCGCGCTGGCGCGCCCAGCGTCCGTTGCCATCCATGATCAGTGCCACATGGGCGGGCAGCCGCTCGGGATCCAACTGGGGCGGCAGGGGCTCTCGCGAGAGAGAGGGTGTGGTCGCCAGGGCGCGACTCATCCGCGGGTTTCAGGCGTTTCCGCCGTCACGCTACGACCTGTTGGCGCGGAGGCCAGCGACTCGGTGAGCAGATCGTGCAGCCGGCTGCTGGTGATCGGCCGCTCCAACCGGCCCTGGCAGGCCAGGGAGAGGGTGCCCGTCTCCTCGGAGACCACAACGCAGAGGCAGTGATCGTGCCGCTCGGTCAGCCCCAGGGCGGCGAGGTGACGGGTGCCGTAGCGGTTGAGGCCCTGGCGGGAGAGGGGAAGGATCACCCCGGCGGCGACGATGCGGTTCTTGCGCACCAGGACGGCGCCGTCATGGAGGGGGGTGTCCACGGCGAAGAGGTTGAGCAGCAGATCCACCGAGAGATGGGCATCGAGCTTCACCCCCGGGTTGAGGAAGTCTTCCGGTCGCAGATCACTGCCCAGGTCGAGCACGATCAGGGCGCCGCGACGGGCCTGGGAGAGGCGCCCTGCGGCCTCGGTGAGCACGCTCACCGCCCCGCTGGCGAGGGAATCGCGACGGCGATCGGCGAACAGCACATTGATGCGGCCCGTGCCCAGCAGCTCCATCACGCGGCGCAACTCCCCCTGCCAGAGGACCGCCAGGGCCAGGCTGCAGGCCATCACCAAAGCATCCACCAGCTTGCTGGTGAGTGGAAGGCTGGCGCTGCGCTGCACCACCCACGCCAAGGCCACGAGGAACAGGTAGCCCCGTAGCAGCCAAAAGCTCCGTACCTCGGTGACGCGTCCCAGCACCACCATGCCCAGAGCGGTGGCCGCCAACAGATCGAGCGGCAGGAGCCAGTCGAAGTTTTGCAGCCAGGTCTGGAAGGCCTGCACGACGGCGAACGGGGGTCTTCCGCGGAAGCGGAGCGTGGGGGGTCACAGGGTCACGAGGGGTTGGCAGAACCAGCGCCCTCAATCTCACTGTAACGGGCCGAGGCGGGAGGGGAGCAGGTCGAGCCGCAGCAGATCCTCCGGCTGTTCGCGGCGCTGCACGAGCTCGGCGACCCCGTCCTGCACCAGCACCGTGGCAGGCCGAGGGATCCGGTTGTAGTTGGAACTCATCGAAGCGTTGTAGGCGCCGGTGCTGAACACCACCAGCACGTCGCCGCTTCGGGCTGCGGGAAGCGGCAGATCCCGCAGCAGCACGTCCCCGGATTCACAGTGCTTGCCCGCCAGCGTCACCGCCTCTTCCGCCTCGGCCAGGGGACGGTCGGCCAGAAGGGCTGTGTAGGGAGACTTGTAGGTGATCGGGCGCGGGTTGTCACTCATCCCCCCGTCCACCGAGAGATAGGTGCGCAGGCCGGGGATCACCTTGCGGCTGCCGATCCCGTAGAGCGTGAGGCCAGCGGTGGCCACCAGCGACCGCCCCGGCTCGCACAACAGCCGCGGCAGGGCGAGATCGCGGGAGCGGCAGGCCTCCGCCACGGCCGTGGCCACGGTGCGCACCCAGTCCTGGATCGAGGGGGGGTCGTCCTCCGCCAGGTAGCGGACCCCCAGGCCGCCGCCGACGTTCAGGTCGCTGCAGGGGTGGCCGAGGGAGCGGGCCAGCGCCAGGGCGTCGGCCAGAACCCCCGCCAGATCGCGATGGGGTTCGAGCTCGAAGATCTGGGAGCCGATGTGGGCGTGCAACCCGGCCAGCCAGGCCCAGGGGCAGTCCACCAGGTGGCGCAGCACGGCCTCGAGTTGGTCGGGGCCGAAGCCGAACTTGCTGTCGAGGTGACCGGTGCGGATGTACTCATGGGTGTGGCATTCGATGCCGGGCGTGAAGCGCAGCAGCAGGCGCACGGGCCGCCCTGCCGACGGCGCCACCTGAGCGAGCAGGTCGAGGTCGTGCCAGTTGTCCAGCACCACCGTCACCCCCTGACCCACGGCCAGCTCCAGCTCCTCCCGGGATTTGTTGTTGCCATGCAGCACGATCCGATCCGGCGGCATGCCCCCCTGCAGGGCGGTGAGCAGCTCGCCGGCGGAAACGGCATCCAGGCCGAGGCCTTCGGAGGCCACGAGCGCCGTGATCGCCAGGGAGCTGTTCGCCTTGGAGGCGTAGAGGGCGAGAGACGGGCCGGGGTAGTAGCGCTCCAGCGCCTGCCGGTAGGCGCGGCAGGCGGTGCGCAGGCTCTCCTCGTCGAGCACGTAGAGGGGGGTGCCGTAGGTGCGAGCCAGGTCGCTGAGGCGGCAGCCGCCCACCAGGAGACGGTCGTTCGGGTCGAGGCAGGTGCTGAGCGGGGCGAGGTTGCGGTTGGGGCTCTGCAGATCCCGCTCGCGCTCGAACGCACGCTCGGCCGTGGGCGAGGCTCCCTGGCTGGCAGGCTGGACGCTGGTCACCATGGGAGGCCGGCTGAAGAGGGGGCAATCTCTGATGGTACCCAGCGTTGCGGAGAGCGTCTGTGCCTGAGGAGCCCTGCGAGACGGCGATGGCGCTGCGGGAGGTGGAGCTGAGCGCCGCGCATCTGCAGGCCTGCCTGGCACTGGATCGGGCGAGCTTGGGGGGGCTGTGGAGCGAAGCGCAATGGCGGCGCGAGCTGGAGGAGCCCCGCCGGCCCGGGGTGGGGCTGTTCCTGTCGCGCGAGCTTCTGGCCCTGGCCACGGGCTGGCTGGTGCTGGAGGAGCTCCACATCACCGCCGTGGCAGTGGCCCCCGCCTGGCGGCGGCGCGGCCTGGGCCGGAGGGTGCTGAGCGCGCTGCTGCGCCGCTCGCGGGAGCTGGGTGCGGAGCGGGCCACCCTGGAGGTGGCGGCGGCCAACCAGCCGGCCCAGCAGCTGTATGCGGCGCTGGGCTTCCGCCAGGCCGGCATTCGTCACCGTTACTACGGCAACGGCGACGCGGCCCTGATCCAATGGAAAAATCTGTGCCCGCAGGCGGGTACGGGAAACCGATAACTTGATACTGCAGCTTTTCATCTTCCAGGGCTCTCGCGATAGCTCCCATCCCGCCGGATCCCAGTGCCGGAGCGGAAGGTTTCCCTGATTCCCCCCGGATGTGCCCGGCCGCCCCCAGCCCTTCCCCGCTGCCCCTTCACTCCTGATAGGTTGGACGCACCTGCAGTCGGCCCAGCCCATGTTCGAGCGGTTCACCGAGAAAGCCATCAAGGTGATCATGCTGGCCCAGGAGGAGGCCCGCCGCCTGGGTCACAACTTTGTGGGAACCGAGCAGATCCTGCTCGGCCTGATCGGAGAGGGTACGGGCGTCGCCGCGAAGGTGTTGAAATCGATGGGCGTCAACCTCAAGGACGCCCGGGTCGAGGTGGAGAAGATCATCGGGCGCGGCTCCGGCTTCGTCGCCGTGGAGATTCCCTTCACTCCCCGCGCCAAGCGCGTCCTGGAGCTCTCCCTGGAGGAGGCGCGCCAGCTGGGGCACAACTACATCGGCACCGAACACCTCCTGCTGGGGCTGATTCGCGAGGGCGAGGGGGTGGCGGCACGGGTGTTGGAAAACCTCGGGGTTGACCTGGCCAAGGTGCGCACCCAGGTGATCCGCATGCTCGGGGAAACGGCCGAGGTGGCCGCGGGCGGCAGCGGCAAGGGCTCCACCAAAACCCCCACCCTCGATGAATTCGGCAGCAACCTCACCCATCTGGCCGCTGAATCGAAGCTCGATCCGGTGGTGGGTCGCCAGCATGAGATCGATCGGGTCATCCAGATCCTGGGCCGCCGCACCAAAAACAATCCGGTGCTGATCGGTGAGCCGGGAGTCGGCAAGACCGCGATCGCCGAGGGTCTGGCCCAACGCATCACCACCGGGGATGTGCCCGACATCCTGGAGGACAAGCGCGTCCTCACCCTCGACATCGGCCTGCTGGTGGCCGGCACCAAATACCGCGGTGAGTTCGAGGAGCGCCTCAAAAAGATCATGGAGGAGATTCGCTCCGCCGGCAATGTGATCCTGGTGATCGACGAAGTGCATACCCTCATCGGCGCCGGTGCCGCCGAGGGCGCCATCGATGCCGCCAACATCCTTAAGCCCGCCCTGGCCCGCGGCGAATTGCAGTGCATCGGCGCCACCACCCTGGATGAGTATCGAAAGCACATCGAGCGTGATGCCGCCCTGGAGCGTCGTTTCCAGCCCGTCATGGTGGGGGAGCCCTCCGTGGAGGACACGATCGAGATTCTCCGAGGCCTGCGGGAGCGCTACGAGCAGCACCACCGCTTGAAGATCACCGACGAGGCCATCGTCGCGGCCGCCACCCTCGGCGATCGCTACATCTCCGACCGCTTCCTGCCCGACAAGGCCATCGATCTGATCGATGAGGCCGGCAGTCGGGTGCGACTGCTCAACTCCAAGCTCCCTCCGGCGGCGAAGGAGGTGGACAAGCAATTGCGGGAGGTGCAGAAGCAGAAGGAGGAGGCTGTGCGCCAGCAGGATTACGCCAAGGCCGGTGAGCTGCGCGACCGGGAGGTGGAGCTGCGCGAGCAGCTGCGCTCCATCCTGCAGGCCCGCCGGGATGAGGAGCCCGCCGGTGCGGGATCCTTGGAAACCGCTGCGGTGCCCGCCTCCCCCTCCGGCGGGTTGACGGCTCCAGAACCCCTGCGCACCCCCCTGGTGACGGAGGAGGACATCGCCCACATCGTCGCCTCCTGGACCGGCGTGCCGGTGCAGAAGCTCACCGAGAGCGAATCGGTGAAGCTGCTCAACATGGAAGACACGCTCCATCAGCGCCTGATCGGTCAAGATGAGGCGGTGAAGGCGGTGTCCCGGGCCATCCGCCGGGCGCGGGTGGGTTTGAAAAACCCCAACCGCCCGATCGCCAGCTTCATCTTCAGCGGCCCCACCGGCGTGGGCAAAACGGAGCTCACCAAGTCTCTTGCCGCCTACTTCTTCGGCAGCGAGGAGGCGATGATTCGCCTCGACATGTCGGAGTTCATGGAGCGCCACACGGTCAGTAAGCTGATCGGTTCCCCTCCGGGGTATGTGGGGTTCAATGAGGGTGGGCAGCTCACCGAGGCGGTGCGGCGTCGCCCTTATACCGTGGTGCTCTTTGATGAGATCGAGAAAGCGCACCCCGATGTCTTCAACCTGCTCCTCCAACTGCTGGAGGATGGCCGCCTGACCGACTCCAAGGGCCGTACGGTTGACTTCAAAAACACCCTCATCATCATGACCTCGAACATCGGTTCGAAGGTGATTGAAAAGGGTGGCGGCGGCCTCGGCTTTGAATTCGGCGGCGGCGATGCGGAGGAAACCCAATACAACCGCATCCGCTCGTTGGTCAACGAGGAGCTCAAGCAATACTTCCGCCCGGAGTTCCTCAATCGTCTCGACGAGATCATCGTCTTCCGCCAGCTCACCCGCGACGAGGTCAAGGAGATTGCCGAGATCATGCTGCGCGAGGTGTTTGGTCGGATGCGGGAGAAGGGCATCCACCTCTCGGTCACCGAGGCGTTCAAGGAGCGTCTCGTCGAGGAGGGCTACAACCCCAGCTATGGCGCCCGCCCGTTGCGCCGTGCGGTGATGCGTCTGCTGGAAGACTCCCTGGCCGAGGAGTTCCTCTCCGGCAGGATCGGCGAAGGCGATTCCGCCGTCGTCGATGTCGACGACAGCAAGCAGGTTGTGATCCGCAGCCAGGAGGTCGCCCCGCCCCTTCCCTCCCTCGCCGGGGCCGGGGCCTGAGCCAGCGGCCTCTCCGTTTTTCCGTTCAGGCCCGTCCCTTGTTTCGATGGTCGCGACCCTGCAGCAGCACGCCATTTCCCCCGCCTGCGTGCTGCGGGGGCCCGGTGCCTGGCCGGAGGCCCTGGAGCGGATTCCCTCCCTCTGTCGGCGCCCCCTCCTTCTGGGTCGCAGCGCCGCCACCGCCCCCCTGCGCGCCACCCTGGCGGCCGACCTGCAGGCCATCGGCCTCCAGGCCGTTCCCGCCGAGCTCCGCCACGACTGCTGCGAGGAAGATCTGCAGGAGGTGGCCGCAATCCTGCACGCAGCCGGCTGCGATGCGGTGTTGGCCGCGGGGGGCGGCAAGGTGCTCGATGCGGGCAAGCTGCTGGCCCATCGCCTCCAGCTGCCCTGCCTGACGGTGCCCACCAGCGCCGCCACCTGTGCGGGCTGGACCGCCCTGGCCAACCTCTACACCCCTGCCGGCGCCTTCTTGGGCGATGTGGCCCTGCGGCGCTGCCCCGATCTCCTGGTCTTCGACCACCGGGTGATCCGCGAGGCGCCGCCCCGCACCCTCGCCAGCGGCATCGCTGACGCCATGGCCAAGTGGTACGAGGCCTCGGTGAGCAGCAGCGCCAGCCCCGACGGCATGGTGCAACAGGCGGTGCAATTGGCCCGGGTGTTGCGCGATCAACTGCTGCTGGAGGCGGAAGCCGCCCTGGCAGAACCCGGTGGGGAGGCCTGGAGCCGGGTGGTGGATGCCTGTGCCCTCACCGCCGGCCTGATCGGCGGGATCGGCGGGGTGCGCTGCCGCACGGTGGCGGCCCATGCGGTCCACAACGGCCTCACCCAGCTGGAGGCCAGCCATGGCCGGTTGCATGGCGAGAAGGTGGGCTTTGGCATCCTCGTGCAGCTGCGGTTGGAGGAGCAGCTCGGCGGCAACCGCCTGGCGGAGCAGGCCCGGCGCCAGCTGCTGGGGGTGTTCGAGCGCCTCGGCCTGCCGGTGAGCCTGCCGGAGCTGGGTCTCGCCGCCACCAGCGTCGAGCAACTGGAGCAGGTGTGCCGCTTCGCCTGCCGCGACGACTCCGATCTGCACCACCTGCCGTTTCAGGTCGGCCCCGCCGACCTGCTGGCCGCCCTGGTGAGCACCACCGCCGAACGGCGCTCCCCGTGACCCTCCCCCCGGAAACGGAGGCCCGTGCCCTGCTGGAGCGCGCCGCCAGCACGTTGCTCGATCCGCTCGGCCGCCGCCTGGCCGCCGCCGTGGCGTGGTGGGAGCTGCCGGGTCTGGAGGGCCGCTGGCCCCTGGCGGTGCTCGGAGAAGGGCCGCCGCTGCTGCTGCTCCATGGCTTCGACAGCTCCTTCCTGGAGTTCCGCCGGCTGGCGCCGCTGCTGGCCCCCGATCACCGGCTGCTGATCCCCGATCTCTATGGCTTCGGCTTCACCCCCCGCCCCCCCGACGGCGACTATGCGCCGAGCGGGGTGTTGCGCCATCTCGAAAGCCTGCTGGCGGTGCTGGAGGCGCAGGAACCGGCACCGGTGGGTCTGATCGGCGCCTCGATGGGCGGCTCGGTGGCGGTGGAGTTGGCGCGGCGCTGCCCGGCGCGCATCCAGCGGCTCCTGCTGCTGGCCCCCGCCGGCCTCACGGGTCAGCCGAGGCCCCTGCCGCCGCTCCTCGACGGCCTGGGGGTGCGCCTGCTGTCCCTGCCCGCGGTGCGCCGCGGCCTCTGCCGCAGCGCCTTCGCCGATCCGGAGGGGGCGATCGGTCCGGCGGAGCTGGAGATCGCCTCGCTGCCCCTGGCGGTGCCGGGCTGGGGGGAGTCCCTGCGCCGTTTCGCCCGCTCCGGCGGTTTCGCCGGTTGTGGAGACCCCCTGCCCCTCCAGCCCCTGCTCGCCCTCTGGGGGGCGCAGGACCGGATTTTGCGCCCCCCCCAGAAGCGAGCGGCGCTGGCGCTGCTGGGGGAGCGGTTGCGGGAGGTGGAGGGCTGCGGCCATCTCCCCCACCTCGATCGCCCGGAGCTGGTGGCCGACACCTGGCGGGAGCGGCAGGCCGACATCTGAGGCCAGCCGTCGGCGGTTGGCCGCTGCGGCGCGCCATCCTGAAGCCGCCCTCCGCGATTCCCGCCGATGCCGACGCTGCTGCTCCGCCTGCGGCGAGGGATCGCGGCGCTCCTGCTCTGCCTGCTCTGGGGGGTGCTTCCCCTTCCGGCCGCGGCCTCGCTGCTGCATCTGGAGGGGCCGGTGCCCGACAACCTGGGGGTTCGGGCGGGGCGGCTGGCGGCCTGCCCCAGCCCGGCCCACTGCCAGCGGGAGGAATGGCCCACCCCCCACCCGGAGGCGGCGCTGGCGCGTCTGCGGCCGGCGGTGCTGGCCCTCGATGGGGTGTCGCTGGTGGAAAGCGGAGCGGATTACCTGCACGCCACGGTCACGAGCCGCCTCTTCGGCTTCGTCGATGACCTCGAACTTCACGCGGACCCCCGGCGAGGGGTGCTGGAGGCCCGCTCCGTCTCCCGGCTGGGGGATTCCGATCTGGGGGTGAACGCCCGGCGGCTGGCGACCCTGCGCCAGGCCCTGGCGAAAGGGGAGGCTTAGTTCTCGCCGCCTTCGCCGCCCTCGCCGCCCTCGCCCTGGCGGGAATCCTTTTCGTCGGGCTTGTCCGGCTTCTCGCCTTCGCCGCCCTGCGGCGCTCCGAGCATGGGCTGGCTCGAATCCGCGGGGGCTTTTTTGTCCTCGTCCCCCTCCCCGCCGCAGCCGCTGAGGCCGGCGATCAGGGTGGCGCTGGCCAGGAACAGGGCGATGCTGGAGCGGGCCATGGCGGATGGCGGAGTGATGCCCCCATTGTCCGCCCCAGCGTC
>JBIPMZ010000380.1:0-3343 GCA_044376165.1 Cyanobium sp. | reverse complement strand
GGCGGGGTGTAGACCACCATGTACCGCCTGTCACCCGGCTCCAGGGCCAGGGGCTGCTGCTCGTTGCTCAGGAACACCACGTTGCAGTGGTTGGCCTCGGTGCGCAGCGGCATCATCTTGGCGTTGATCTGGATCGTCTCGCCCGTGATGAAGGCCTTCAGCTTGTTCTTGTGGTGGTACAGCTCCTGGCGGGCCACCACCTCGTCACCGATCAGGAACAGCTTCATGCTGGCCCAGTCGTTGAACTTGTCTTCGAGCTGGTCCTGGCCCACCACCATGGCGTATTTGCCGTAGATGCCGGCCACGATCTCGAACAGCAGGTTCTTGCCCGCGCCCTGCGGGCCGTGAAACACCAGCGCGCTGCGCATCTTGGCCCCCGGGCGCTGCAGCGGCAGGGCCAGCCAGCGCAGCACCCAGGCGCACACCTCGGCGCAACCCTCGGGCGTGGCCGCGCTCTCGCCGCACAGGTACTGCAGCAGCTCGATGATGGGCCGGCAGTCGCCCTTCTTGGGCTGCATGTCGAAGCCGTCGAACAGGTTGATGCGGGGCGCCTCCAGCTCGCGCCCGGGCTCGAACTGCAGTTCCTCGGGCTTGACCATGCGCCGCTCCGGGCTGTTCAGCCAGGCCTTCACGGCGTCATTCGTCATGGCCAGGCGCAGCGCCTGCACCGGCACGATGCGCCGCGTCTCGTCGTCCCACACGGTCTGCGTGCCGTAGATCAGCGCGAAGCTCTCCAGCAGCCGGCCCACCGCGCCAGGGTTGGCGGTGCGGGCCTTGCGTGGGCGGCCTGGCGCTGCAGCGCGCGGGCGCTTGCCCTCCACGCCGGCCATGCGCACCAGTTGAGACAGCAGCTCATGCAGGCCCCCTCCCCCCTCGATGGGCGCGTTTGCGCCGGCCGGTGGGGTGGGAGGTTCTTCTGCCATTCGGATGACGTTGTCAGGCTGCGACATTCAGCGGTTCCAGCACGCTTGAGCCAAGCACGTAGAAGGCGTGCCGCAGCTGCCGCCGCACCACGCCCAGGCCTGCACTCAAGTGCAGGTCGTTGAAATCCGTGTCCTTGGGGCCGCGCGGCAGGCGGGCCCAGATCGGCCAGGTGTAGTGGCAGTCCTCCACGGTGCGGCTGGCCTGGTGCGCTTTCAGGCGCCCAGGGTTGCCCTCGGTGCGCCAGTCGTCATCAGCGCAGATCAGCAACGGGCTTTGCGGGTGCAGGCCGCGCAGAAGCTGCGCCACGGGCAGCAGGTTGCCGGCGTCCAGGCCCACGAAGACGGGCAGCTTGCGCTCCAGGGCCATGCGCAGGCTCAGGCCCGTGGCCCAGCCCTCGCAGATCAGCAGCGGCTCGCCCACCACCACATGGCCCAGGCGCAGGCAGCAGCCCGGCTTCTCGAAGCCCTTGGTGAAGCGCTTGGTGCCATCCGGGCGGATGACCTGCAGCGCCTTGAGCGCCTGGTCACGCGGCAGGTCATAGCGCAGCAGCGGAATGACGATGGAGCCGTCACGCAGGTAGCGGCAGCCTTCGGCCTGCACCGCCTTGCGCTGCAGGTAGAGCACGGGGCCCAGCGGTTCGCGGGCGGCGCTGGACCAGAGCTCGGCGGCGGTCATGGCGGCCTGGGCGGCGGCGGCGGCGCGGGCCTGGGCATCGGCCTCGGCCTGCGCCTGGCGGCGGGCCTGCAGCGCGTCACGCTCGGCCTCGGTGATGCCTTGCCAGTCCACCTCCACGCGGTGGCGCTCTTGGCCGCGCCAGTCGCCAAAGCTGCCCGTCACCACGTAGGTGCCGGCATCGGTGCGCACCTCGCGCAGCCTGTACCACTGGTTCTTCTTCGGGCCGAAGCGGCGCACGCGGCCGGTCAGGTCCAGCGGCATGGGCGGAACTTCCAGCCCTGCCGCCAGCATCTGGCCCACCACGTCCTGCGCGTTCACGGCGCCCCCACCCTCGTCAACAGCCGGCTGGCGATGCGTTCGTGCATGTCGAACCCGTCGATCGACGGCCCGATGCGCAGCACGCGGTTGTGGTCATCCACGTACCCGAAGCCGAGGAGGCAATCCGGCCGATCGGACGTGGGCGGCTCGATGCGCAGCAGCTTGCACACGCGGCCCATGCGGGTGAGGTAGAGGTTGCCGATCCGCGCCTCGAACTGCACCACCTTGCGCCCGGTGGGTGCGGCGCGGCCGCCTGCGGCCTGGGTGCTGACTCGCTGGCCTGCCATCAGATGCGTCCTTGCGTTTGCTCAGCACCGGCCCGTGCCAGGCGCGCACCATGGCGGGCATGGTCGTTGCCGAAGCTCAGGGAAGAAAAAACGCGCCGCCAGCCGGCCGCCTGGTGGGCCGCAGGAGGGACGGCCGGGCGTGCACAACAGCCAGCAGCCGGCATCACGGCCGGCCAGCTTGGCGCAAAGGGTCGGTGGCTTGGCACTGCACGGGGGCCACCGTCCGAGGGTTTGAATGTCAAGCGGCTTCCTTCACCGCAGCCACAGGCCGCGCCACGTCAATGACAGGCCGGCCGGCCGGGTGGGGCCAGGCGGGGTCTGGCACCATGTCTTCCAGCGTCACCTCGCCGCCGGTGAAATCACGGACGGCCTTCATGCGTGCGGCAGGCACGCCGTGGACTTTCCAGCCCCACACGGCCGTCTTGTTGACGCCCATGTGCTCGGCCATGGCTGTCATGCGTCCGCTTTCTTTGGCCAACCATTCCGCTAGGTTCATGGCATCAGTTTAGATCGACCTAAACCTTGCGTCAAGTGCTCGTCTAGCAGAACCTAAACCGCGATCGTTTACCCTTCGGTTGACATGCACGCCCTGCGCCGTTACAAACTTCGCCACCTAATAGAAGTTGCCTTCAAAGGCGACAGGGGAGGGTTTTTGCTTAGGTCAGGACTCAGTAAAGGCCGGCTCTCTCAACTGCTCGATCCCAAAGAGCCGTTTGGCGACATCGCGGCCCGCAACCTGGAGGAGCGCCTGCAGCTCGAGCCGGGTTACTTTGACTCGATGAACGCGGCCACCGTGGAGTGGGCCGTCAAATTCGACGCATTGCCGCCGGAACTCAAAGCTCGCTGGGCCCAGCTCGTGGACATGCTGGCACCCGGCTCTGCAGAGGGTTTACCCCCCCCCCCCCCGTAAGTTATCTGTAAGCTAACGGCGGGGCGGCGACACCTCGCATTTTTTTTCTATGTGTGTTTAGGTTTTGCTTGACTGTAATGTTTAGGTATAGCTAGACTATCGCCACGCCCCAAGACAACGGCACAGCCGGGGGCCGAGGATGCGATGGACCTGCACACCAGCCTGGCGGCCCTGGCCGCAGCCCTGGCCGCTGACGCGGCCGAGCACGCCCGCCACACCGCGCGCCACC
>JBIPMZ010000040.1:0-12367 GCA_044376165.1 Cyanobium sp. | reverse complement strand
CCCGGTCGGGGCAGCGGCCGAGGAAGCGCACGTTGGAGCCGGCCATCGCCTCCAGGCGGCGCCGCTCCGGACCGTCGCCGATCACCACCAGGGGCAAACCGGTGCGGGTGAAGGCTTCCACCAGGATGTCCACCCGCTTGTTGGGCACCAGCCGGCAGAGGCTCACGTACACGTCGTCCCGGGGCTGGGTCCAGCGAAAACGCTCCACCGCCACCGGCGGAGGCACCACCGCGGCCCGGCGCCGCCAGCAGCGCTGGATGCGCCGGGCGGTGAAGCGGGAGTTGGCCACCAGGGCATCCACCCGCAGGCTGCTGACCACGTCCCACTGGCGCAGCTTGTGCAGCTGCAGGCGCACCAGCGGCCCCAGAGGACTCCGGGCCAGGGCGGAGCTGGCCAGATAGGCAGGCATCTGATCCCAGGCATAGCGCACCGGGGTGTGGATGTAGCTCAGGTGCAGCTGGTCTGGACCGGTGAGCACCCCCTTGGCCACCAGGTGGCTGCTGCTCAGCACCAGGGGATAGGAGCTCAGGTCGAGCTGCTCGATCGCTAGCGGCAGCAACGGCAGATACTGCTGCACATGGCTCACCCCCCAAGGGAGTCGCTGCAAAAAGGTGGTGCGAATCGGCCGGCCCTCCAGCCAGCTGCCGGCGCGGCGGCTCTCGCCATCCACCAGCGCGTGGAGGTCGGGCCGCAGGCCGCGGACCGTGAACATCCTGTCCAGTTCTCGAACCACCCGCTCCGCACCCCCCACCGAGCGGGGGGTGAACCACTCATGCACGAGGGCGACGGGCCCGGGCAGATCCAGCATCGGCGGCCCGCAGCCGGGGAAAGGGGAGGGGCAACGCTAGGCGGCTGCATCACGAAAGCTCTCAGCCGATTGCCCCCGGGCGGCCGCCGACGGAAGCTATGGCCATACCCATGAGGCAACGACCCCGGGACGATGGCGATCCGCGAGCTCCTCGAAGACGCCCTGCAGGAACCCTCCATCGGGAGCACGCCTCGCTTCCGCTGGCATGCCACGCCGGTGGGGATAGCCGCCCTCTGGCGGGCCGGTGTGGCCCCCGCGGCCCCCCCTTACGACGTGGCCCTGGAGGAGGGGTTGCAGGTGGGGCTCGACCTGAGCCGCGAGGAGCGGGAGTTCCATCAGGTGAAGTCGGGGTTGGTGCTGCTCTTCCACTCCTGAAGCGGGACGGGGCCGGGGGACGCTCAAGGGGAAACGGTGCACTCGGGCTGCAGGCCCCGCTCCAGGTACACGTATTGGATGTTGTAGGTGAGGGTGTTGCTGGCGGTGTCGTAACTGAGAATTACGTTTTTGCAAGCCCGGCTGCCGCTCTTGCCCTTGCGCAGAAACGCACCTCCAGAGCAGTTGAGGGTGCTGCTGCCGGTTACGAAGACATCCGCCCCAGCAAAGCCGCTGAACGAGAGCAAATCGGCAACCTTGCCCTGGCGGTGCCGCTTGGCATACTCAAAATTGGCAAACTCTTGCAGGGAAGTGCAGCTGCCCGTTTCCAGAGAGGGAGACGGAGCGGCGAGCGGCTGGCCCAGGAGCATCCCGCTGGAGGCTCCCAGGTCGATTTTCGGCCGCCTCGGCTCTGGTTGAAAGGTGTAATCGCCGTCGTCATTGGCGGGCGGAGGATCGGGGGTAGCCAGACGGAGGAGCAGAAAGATCAAGCTGACGCCTCCTAGGGCAGGCGCCAGATTTTTCCAGGACACGGACGGATTGGTTTTGTTAACCATCATTAAAAGGACCAGACGCAGCCGTGCCTCAAGCCAGTTTAACCGACGAATGCAAAGGGAGCTGTTTGGGGGTGGTTTGTCTAAACGAATCAGCTTACAACCCAAGGGGCGCTAGGTAGCCGCTCGGCAACCCGGTTCAGGCCGGCGAGGCGTCTCGCGCGCTCTCAAACAGGTCCAGATCCCAGGCCACCAGGTCGCGCCGGATGGCTTCGACGCGGGCGCGGGGCAGAAGCCGGGCCAGGTCCTCCCCACTGATCACCCCCCACAGTTCCCCCCCATCCTCCCGCAGGAAGGCCAGGGCGTGCCAGGTGAGAATCGCGGCCCCGACGGCCGTGGGATAGGAGATGTAGGTGGCTCCGGCATAGGGGCTGTTCAGAAGGCCGCGGTAGCGCTGATAGCGTATCCCCACGGTCTCAATCGTGGTTTGGCGATCGCGGCGCACCTGTTCGCTGTAGCGGATCTCGGCAGCCGCCGCGAAGTGGGCCCGGCGGATGATGCCGTTGCGCAGGTATTCCTCGATCCGGCGGGGTTTGTTCATGCCCGGCAGGATCGCCCGCACCATCGCCTCCACGGTGAGCTCGCTCTGCTGGGGCAGGGTGCGCTTGGACAGCAGGTTGAGCTTGTAGAGCGCTTTGACCAGCTCCACTTCGGAGCCGCCCGTGTAAACGGCGATCGACGCGATGTCCGGGAAGGAGCGGTGTAGGGAGAGGAGCTCCTCCTGGTAGAGGGGGTACTGGCGGGTGGGGGCCACCTCGCCGGGGAAGAGGTGGTCGCGGGCGGCGCTGAAGGGCTCCAGCACCTGCAGGCGGCCCCCCCGCAGCAGCCGGGGCCGCTGGGCCAGCTCCTCAAGGGCCACCAGCGGCGACCAGGAGAAGACGATCTCGTCGGCTTCGATGTCCTCCAGCAGGAACAGATCGACGCTCTCGATCTCCAGCTCGCGGCGACGGGCGGCATGCAGCTGATGCAGACGCAGGCCGATCAGGAAGTTGGTGACGCCGGGGGAGATGCCCAGGTTGATCAAGGCGGCCAAACGGCGCTGCCGGTAGGGATCGTCGAAGCTGTATTGGGAGAAGGTGAGGGTGCGCTCGGTCTCGTCGTCGTACATGTCGGAGGCCAGATCCACCGCATGGGCCCCGATCTCCAGACCCAGCGCCAGAATCGGGCGGTTGAAGCGGGGGTGGGCCGCATTCACCAGGAGATGGGCGCCGCTCAGCTGTTGCCGCTGGGGGTCTCGGCCCTCGAACAGGGCGTCAAAGTCAGCCGTGGGGACGAACTCGATGTGATCGAGCAGCCATTCGGCATGGAACAGGGCATCGCGCGCCAACTCCGGCTCCAGCACCACCACCAGAAAGCGCAGCGGCACCTCATCCCGTTCCGCCAACTCCGCCAGGCAGATCAACAGCGAGGAGCCGACAGCCCCCAGGCCGAAAAAGACCACCCTCAGGGGTTCCCCCGCGGGCAGGGGGCCTGTCGTCGGGTTCTGGGACATCGGGGTGGGTTTGGCGCGGCGAGCCGAGGCCCCTCATCATCCGGCGGGATTGGCTGGTGGAAGCAAGCCAACGCCCAGTCCCGACTTCGCCCCCCTTCACCACACCGGAGCGGAGCCTCCGCCGCAGCCCTTCGGCTCCCCCCGCCAGAGTGGATGGCCCCGGCACCCGCCCATGACCCCCTCCCGAGACGAGATCCTTGCCGCCTCCGCCGGATGGGTGGCGGTGCTGCTGAACGTGCTGCCCGGCCTGGGGGCCGGCTACCTCTACCAGCGGCGCTGGAAGGCGTACTGGATCACCTCCTCCCTCGCCACCGCCTGGTTCGTCGCCGGGGCGCTGCTGGGCCAGAGCGGAGATGCCGCGGCCGAAAGCCAAAATCAGCTGGTGGGGCTGATTGGCCTGTTGGTGCTGGCGGCCGTCACGGCAACCGAGGCCGGCCTGGCGATCCGGCGGGTGCGCCAGAGCGGTTGAGGATTCGGCCGCAGCGGTGAGAGGCTGCTCTGGCGAGACCGTTGTAGACCTGATCCTCGCCCGCCATGCCCCGCCCGTACCAACCGTCCCTGCTTCGCCTTCTGCATGGGGCCACCGCCCTGCTGGTGCCCCTGGCCTGGCTCACGGGCCTGGTGGTGTATTCCACCTACGACGGCCGCTTCGGGCGGTTGCCTTTGACGATTCCCGGCGAGTGGATCGACATCCATGGCTCGGTGGGGGTGCTGCTCTGGCCCGTGGCCCTGCTGTTTGCCTTCTACGCGCTCACGGCTGGTCGCGGTCGCCTGCGCCACCCCGGCAATGCGATCATCCTGGCCGCCCTCGCCCTGGCGATCGCCACCGGCAAGGGGATGGAGGAGGACTGGCTGCGCGAGCGGGAACTCCACCATCTCATCTACAGCCTGCATCTGCTGGCCTGGCTGGGCATCGCCGTCGCGGTGGCTGTGCATCTGAACTCGGTGCTGCAGCGGGGGGGGCTGCCCCTGGCGCGCTCGATGGCGAGCCTCCAGGTGCGCGCAGGGGATCGGCCGGCCCAGTGGTTCGCGCAGATGCGCAGGGCTCTGCCATTCGGCCGCTGAAGCGGCGGCCCTTCAGAGCTCTGGGGGATCGCGGCGGGTCCAGCGCCGGTAGAGCCAAACGCCCCCGGCCCCCCAGAACAAGGTCCAGAAGAGGAAGGTGAGCGCCGTTCCCGCCTGCCCCCCCTCCAGGGAGTAAACCCCGGCTTGAATCAGGCCGGCATCGATCAGGGAGCCGCCGATGCCCCAGCCGAGCACCCAGGTGAGGAGGAAGCCGATGGCCTGGAGATTGCCCGTCATGGGGAGGGAGCGAAACGGCGGTTCACCTCATTCCAGTTCACCAGCGACCACCACGACTCGATGTACTCCGGCCGGCGGTTCTGGTAGCGGAGGTAGTAGGCGTGCTCCCACACGTCGAGGCCGAGCAGGGGGGTGCCGCGCTCGAGGCCGGGGAGATCCATCAAGGGGTTGTCCTGATTGGGGGTGCTGGTGATGGCGAGGCGGCCATCACTCTTTCGGATCAACCAGGCCCAGCCCGAACCGAACCGTCCCGCCGCCGCCTGGTTGAACTGGGATTGCATCGCCTCCAGCGAGCCAAAGCGGGCTTCAATGGCCGCCAGCAGGGCCTCGGAGGGGACGCCACCCTGGCCGGCCGGGGCCATCACCGCCCAAAACTGACTGTGGTTCCAGTGGCCGCCGCCGTTGTTGCGCACGGCCTCGGGGAAGCGCGAGATCTGGCCTTGCAGGTCGTCGAGGCTCAGACCCGCCAGGGCCGGCTGGGCCTGGATCTGGGCATTGAGATTGGCCACGTAGGCGCCGTGATGGCGGTCGTGGTGGAGCGTCATCGTGGTGGCGTCCATCGCCGGCTCCAGGGCGTCGACGGGGTAGGGAAGGGGCGGCAGGGAGAACTCGGCCCAAGCGGGGGACGCGGCGCCCAAGAGCAGGAGCAGAGCCGCCAGGCAGGCCAGCAGGGGCCGGGGCGGGAAGCGGAAAGGCATGGGTTCGGGCCAAAGGAAGCGGACCCGGGAAGGGGGCCCGGGGAGCGCGCCGGCGGGAGGGGCCATGAGAAAACCCCCAAGCGTCAGCTCGGGGGTTGGCCATCCTCGGCGGAGGGCAAAGCTCAGAAGCAGAAGGGAAGGAATTGGGTGCGGCAGGCGGCATAGCCATCCACCAGGGCGCCGAGGCCGATTTGATGGGCGATGCCGGAGCCGGTGATCGCCTCGGTGAGGAGGCCGATCACCAGGCCGAGCATGGCGGCGCGGCCGTTGAAGAGTTCCACGCGCTGGAGCTGCTCCATGTGGATCAGCTGTTCGGCGCGATGTTGGAACCAGGGGTCGTTGGCGGGGGTGTGGGTCATCGGGGGCGGAGGGGGGAAAGGTCACTGGGGCGGCTGAGCACAAACACGGTCATGCCGGTGAGGACAATGACGAGGCCGAGCACGCTGGCGATGGCGACGGTGTAATCGGTCATGGCGATCAACCGAGGCCGATTTGGGAGAGGATGCCCTGGCCGGTGAGAAGTTCGGTAGCCAGACCGATGACGAAGCCGAGCATGGCCAGGCGGCCATTCCAGGTTTCCGCGAAAGCGACGAAACCGAAGCGGGGAGAGGGATCAGCCATGGAGGTTGCGATGTGTTGCGAGAACTGTAACAGACTGTAAAGACCCAGGGCGGTCGCGGTCAGCCCCCTCGCGAGGCCAGGGTGCGGGCCATCAGGGTTTCGAAGGGTTCGGGGCGATGCAGGTAGTACCCCTGGGCGTAGTGCACACCGATCTGGCGGAGCCGTTCGAGCACCGAAGCCGACTCCACGAATTCCGCCACCGTTCCCAGGCCGATCACCTCCGCCACCTGCACGAAGCAGCGCACCGCCAACTCGTCGAGGGGATCGTCGATCACACCGGTCACGAAGTGGCCATCGATCTTGAGGTGGTTGACCGGCAGGTTCTTGAGGGAGCCGAAGGAGGCGGTGCCGGAGCCGAAGTCGTCGAGGGCCACGGTGGAGCCATGGCGGCGCACGGTGGCGATGAACTCGAGGGCCGAGGTCACGTTGGTGATGGCCGCCGTCTCGGTGATCTCGAAGCAGAGGCGGCGGCTGACCTCCAGGCCGGCCTGCTCCAGCATCTGATCCACCGTCTGGCCAAAGGTGGGATCCACCACCGACTGGCCGGAAACATTGATGGCGATGCGAGCGATGCCCTCCAGGCAGGCCTGGTTGGCGAGCAGGGTGAGGGTTTTTTGCAGCACCCAGTGGTCGAGGCGGGTGGCCATCTGGAAGCGCTCCGCCGGCGGCAGGAAAGCTCCCGGCAGCACCAGCGAGCCATCGGGCTCCCGCAGGCGCAGCAACAGCTCGGCCCACAGGGACTGGTCGGCGGCCGGATCGAGGGGCACGATCCGCTGGGCGTGAAGCACCAGCCGGTCCTCGTCGAGGGCCTCCTGCAGCCGGGTCACCCAGCGCATCGCCTGGTTGCGGGTGCTCATCGCCGCATTGCCCTCCACCCAGGTGTGCCACCGGTTGCGACCCGACTCCTTGGCGGTGAAACAGCTGATGTCCGCCGCCTGCATCACCGCATCGGGGTCGACCCCCGGACCCACCAGGGGCACCACGCCGATGCTCACCCCCACCCGGAAGCGTTGCTCCCCCACCTGAAAGCGGAAATCCTCCAGCTGTTGAAGGATGCGGGCGGCCAGGGCTTCGGCCTCCGCCTGGCTGCAATGGGTGAGCAACAGGCCAAATTCATCGCCCCCCAGACGCGCCAGGGTCACCTGGTCGTTCCGGAAGGACTCCAGCAGCTTGGCCAGCTGCATCAGCAGCTGATCGCCAGCGGCATGGCCGGCGGCGTCGTTGATGATCTTGAATTGATCGAGGTCGATGTAGAGGAGAGCGTGGCCCGGCTGGCCGGGCTGCTGCAGGCATTCGCCAAGGCAGCGATCGAAGGCCCGGCGGTTGAGCAGCTGGGTGAGGGTGTCATGGCTTGCCTGGTGCTGGAGTTCAGCCTGCAGCGCCACCTCGGTGGTGACATCCTGCACAAAGCCGAGGTAGCCGCTGAACGCGGCTCGCTCATCCCGCAGGGCCTTGGCATGGGTGCGCACGTGGATCACCCGGCCATCGGGGCGGAGCAGGCGGAAATTGAGCTGGAAGTCTCTTCCCTGCTCGGCCATGCAACCGCCCTCCTGGAGCACCATCGGCCGATCGTCGGGATGGAGGGTCTCCATCCAGCGCTTGCCGAGGCATTCCTCCTCCCCCAGGTCGAAGATCTCCCGCCAGCGGGGGTTGGTCCAGGTGCACCCCCCCTGCAGATCGGTGCCGAAGAGGCCGATCGGCATCTCGGACATGATCCTCTGGGCGTGTTGGCGCAGGACCACCTCGGAGCGGAGGGCCCGGCGCCCCTCCAGCAAGTGGACGGCGGTGCGGCCGAGCTGGCGCAGCAGCTCCCTCTGCTGCGGGTTGAGGCGCAGGGGCTCGCGATCGATGACGCAGAGCGTCCCCACGGCGACACCATCGGAGAGGCGCAGGGGGGCTCCGGCGTAGGAGCGGATGTGGGGATGGCCCGTCACCAGCGGGTTGGCGACGAAACGGGGATCGAGCCGAGCGTCTTCCACCACGAAGAGGTCGGGCTGGCCGATGGTGTGGGTGCAGAAGGAGATGGCGCGGGGGGTCTCTCTCACCCCCTCGAGCCCCACGTTGGCCTTGAACCACTGGCGGTCGTGGTCGATCAGGCTGATCAAGGCGATGGGGGTGCCGCAGATGGCAGCGGCGGACTGGACCAACCCCTCAAAGGCGGCTTCCGGCTCGCTGTCGAGCACCTCCAGGGCGTCGAGGGCCTGCTGGCGCCGCGCTTCCGCTCCCACGGGGGGGGGGGATGTACCTCCGGGGTTTCCCCGGGGACCCAGATCTGCTTCAACGCCGGCGGTGCTCATTCCAAAAAGGTGAAGGGCAGGAGCCGGGGACCTGTGAAACCTGAATAAGGATTGCCGAGCTTCGGCAAGGCGAGTCTATCCGGTTTGGGAAGGCTTACCAGGATGCGTGTCGGGGCCGGGACCTGACCACCGAAGACCCCCGAAAGCGCAAAACAGGCGGATTCCCGCAGATACGGGCGCCAGGGCGGAACCCCATCTGGCCATGGCAGGAGATCAGCGGCAAGTCTTTCCCCAGCGCGCCGGCTGTTTCTCGCGACAGAACGCGACCCGGCCAGTCCCCGCTAGCTTGAGGGCTTTCTCCTCTGGCTCAGACACCAGCTCTGGCTCAGACACCAGGCAGAACCCCGTCATGGGCCAGCGTCTGATCATTTCCGACAACCGCGACGACCCCGGCAATCCCCTGATCCTCGACGGGGAGGCCATCGATGCGGCAGCCCGGGATCCCTTGGCGATCGGGAAGTTGATGGTGGATCAGGTGTGGGCGGAAGGAACGGATCCCACGGGAGGCGGGCTGTACTACGAACGCAAGAGCAATCGGCACCGGCGCCTGCAGGCTTTCGAGACGGGCAGCGAGGAGATGATGACCGGCGGCTGGGTGCGGGTGCTGGCCAGCGCCGGGCAGGTGCAGAAGGAGCGAGCCGGCATGGAGCGGGCTGCCCGGCGTGGCCTGGTGACGATCCACGGCACGCACCGGGGCGTGCTGCTGGTGGAGTTTCGCGACGTGCCCTGGATCTGAACCCGCCGAGCCACCCTTTTGGGCCGAAAAGAGCAGATTCTCCCCCTTCTCCCGGCGAGCGGCACAGGGTTTCGGCAGCATGGGTCCGGAATGGCCTGCGGCATGCCCAGCAATCCTCGAAGCGGACCACGGAGCTGGTCCCTGCTCTTCCCACTCCTTTTTCTGCCTGTCCTTGCCGTGGAGGCGGGCCCGCTCCCCCAGAGCAGCCTCTCCCCGGCGAGCTGGCTGGCCCAGGCTGCCGCGCAGGGTGAACTGGCAATCCCGGAGGAGGTGCAGGGCTGGTTTGATTCCGCCAAGGAGGCGTACAACCGCGGCGATGGGCAAGAGGCCTTGCGGCTGCAGCAGCAGGTGGTGGCCTGGGTGCAGGTCCACCTGCCCGGGGGGCACCGCTTTCGCGCACGGGCCCTGGGCAATCTGGGCTTCTTCCTGGGTGGCATGGGGCGTTATGACGAGGCGCTGGCGCCCACGCAGGAAACCGTAAAAATCTACCGAGAACTGGCGAAGGTTGACACCATCTACCAGGGCGATCTGGCCCAATCCCTGACCAACCTGAGCGTTAACTATAGCGAGCTGGAACGTCATCAAGACGCGCTGGCCACTACAGAGGAGGCCGTGGCCATGGTTCGAGAACTGGCGAAACTCAATCCTACCTACAGGGATAATCTTGCCAAGCTTCTCGTCTACCTTGGGGTAGATTATGCAAATCTCAAACGCCATGAGCAGGCGTTACCCCCAACCATGGAAGCCATCAGGATTCGCCGTAACCCAACAAACCCCAGCCCGGAGCAGCTAGCGGATCTGGCCGATTCACTCACCAGGCTGGGATGGTATCTGAGACATCTGAAACGCTACGAGGAGGCCTTGGGTCCCACAGTGGAAGCCGTTCAACTTTTTCAAAGACTCGCCAGAACGGATCCTGCTTTTCGGCAAGACTTAGGCGATACCCTCATCTCCCTCAGCGAGGGCTACACCGATCTAGAAAGGCATGAGGAGGCTCTGGCCACCAGCGAGGAGGCCGTCAAGATTTTCCGGGATTTGGCCAGGATTGACTCAGATTATCAGGACAGATTAGCCAGGGTTCTAGGCTATCTCGGAGTGGATTATTTTAATCTTGGTCGCGCCGAAGCGGGGCTTCCCCATCAGCGAGAAGCCGTAAAAATTTACCGAAGTCTCGCGAAGCTAGATCCTTTATATTTAGGGAACCTGGCGGGCTCCCTCAGCAAGCTCGGGATGAGCTACGGCAAACTGGAGCGGCTGCAGGAGGCTCTGGTATCGACAACGGAAGCGGTGAAGATTTTGCGTGAGCTGACCAAAACAGAGCCGGGGTATCTGGAGGAACTGGCCAGGGTCCTCGACCACCTCAGCGATCTGCAGCTCCATTCGGGGCAATCTCAGGAGGCCCAGGCGTCCCTGGAAGAATTGGTGAGCGTGCTTCGTAGCCTGGCTGCCAGAGATCCCAGCAAACGCGAGGATCTAGAGCAGAAAATCAGACGACTAGAAGAATTCATTCACGAAAAAAGCACTCTAAGCGCATAAGGAGAAATGGCATTTGGTTGTCAAACAGCAGCTGAAGCTGCGAATTTTCCAGTGAATTTTTGGCCACTCTTTATTAGATCCTTGTCATTTACTTCTGTTTTCCCGTACATTCAGGCGGGCTTGCAGGCGAGCACCGCAAAGAATGGATCTCCCTTGGCGCCAATCCAGCCGGCCAATCCCGAGGCGCGGGTGGCTTCGGCAAGGAGCGTGGGCTTGGGCCACCCCTGGGCGATCAGCACCTCGGCCACATAGGAGAGATGGTCGCGGTCGCTGCCATCGGTCCACACCTGCGGGGCTTTGGTGAAAAACATGCGGTTGGAGAAGGCCACGATCAGTTGACCGCCGGGCCGGGTGATGCGCAACAGCTCGGCGGCGATGGGTTCCGGCTCCTGCAGGTATTGCCAGCCGGCAACGAGCAAGGTGGCGTCGATACTGTCGCTCTCCAGGGGAATCGTCTGATCGCTGTTGAGATTTTGCAGCCAACTGCGATCGAGACGCGGGTTGGCGCTCAGCTCCTGGGCATTGAGGCCATGGCCGATGACGGTGGCGTAGCTGACGTCTTCCGGCAGATGGGACACCCAGCTCGACATCAGATCCAGCACCACGGCACCGGGGGGAATCCGTTCGCGATAGAGCTGGGTGAGCCGCTGCCGGAAGGCGGCGTCGAGATGGTGCACGAAGCGCGGCTCGGCGTAGAACAGCGCATCGTCGCTGGGGTCCCACTTGCGTCGTTGCGCTTCCGTCAACACCTTCACCACCATCGCCGCCTCTGTTGGGAGAAGCCCCAGTCTGGTGGCCCAGCCGCGGGGATGGGGGGCACAACAAAGCCCGGAGCGCTGGCCCCGGGCCTTTGTCTGCTCAGCCGTGGTGCCAACCCAAGGGGGGAGGGCGCAGCTGTGCGGTCGGTGGATCGTTGGAAGATCGGGGGTTCTTGAATTGTGTGGCGGAGCTGCTGGCGCTGGCACCTGGGGCCAGGTGTCTATCGGGACGTTCCGTTGGGTTCCGGGGCACCTGCAGCGGCGCAAGGAACGGCAAAGGTCGCCATGAGGCGGCGACAGGCCTGGAACGTCAGAGATCCGTCGAGAGTGTTGGAGCAGGGGCCGGATCGTCAGCGCGCTCCTGACGGCTGCTCAGGGGGGCTTTCTTCCATCGGTGGAGCCTCCGAATTCGATGCCCTCATCCTCAGGCCTCCCGCCGCTGCCGGCAAGCCCCGGCACCGGATTGAACATCGCTCTTCACGGTTGGCAACGGGGCTTCATGAAGTGGGCTTGATCATCGGCGCCGCAAGATCAGGTGGCAGCTTGCCAATCGAGAGGCAAAACCCGTCTAGAGACTCTCTCTTTAGTCACAATGCGGATCGAACCATTCCCGGCATCGCATGGCTAGCATGGAGAAGAAATTCTTATGATTTAGCTCTGAGCACAATGGAAATCCTCGCTATTGAAAATGTCCGTCAACGCCTGAAAGAAGACGGGAAAAGCGCCCCAGTATTTACACCATCTACGCTTGGCGAATACTGTGAATTAACCGATCTCATCCGGCAATGCTGGACAACAAAATCCAACGAACGAGTTGGCTATGTGGGCGAAATTCTGCCCTGGTTCCGCGGAGTCGAAAAAGCCTCTCATACGCTTACCCCAAAACTAGCCAGAATCTGGAGCGAGTATTCAGGGCTCTACCGAAGCATCTTTGATCTCGAAGATTACTACTTCGATCGGTTCACTAGATTCGGCAGGCCGTTTCTGAATGGTACGATGCCACAAGATGAAATCGAATAGAACTATATAATGAGGCACCACGAGATACCCTCAAGACTTCTCGACTGGACCAAAGGTAGCCTAATCGCATTAAGCTATGCGACGCAAAACCCACTCAAGGGCACTGAGACGATAAGAGACCCTGAACCCTCTGACCGTGAGCCGAGGAAACAGGATAATGCAGCAGTATGGAT
>JBIPMZ010000411.1:0-3366 GCA_044376165.1 Cyanobium sp. | reverse complement strand
GAGCTGGGTGTTGCCTGCCACGGTCAACAGGCCGGCGCCAAGGGTGCCGATGTTCAAGCGCAGGCCGTTGCCCGAAATCGTGAGCGTGCCCGCGTTGGCCGTGCCGCTGACCGTGATGGTGCCGGTGGCAGTGATCGAGACGTTTGACGTCGAGGTGGGGGCAGCATCGGTGCTCCAGTTGGCACCGGTGGTCCACAGACCGTCGTTGCCACCACCGTCCCAGCAAAGGGTGTTGACCGGGCAGGTCACGCCGCCCCTGGTCAGCTGGTACCGATTGGGTGTACCAACCAGGATGGCGCCGCTGTAATCCGCAGGCAGATTGGAACTGGCGAAACCGGCCGAGACAGCGCCAACGGCCGACAGGATGTCAAAGGTCTGCCCACCGGTGCCCGTAAACCCGCCAAAGGTACTGGCTGTCAGGGTGCCGCCCAATGCGGCGTTGCCGGAGACAGTGAGCGTGTCGAGAGAGGTGCCCGCCAGCGTCCCGCCAATGTCGATGGAAAGAGTCGACGATGGGTCCAGCTTCAGATTGCCTTGCAGTGTCAACTGCCCTGCCGTGCCCAGTCCGCCCGGGGCCAGGGTGCCCTGGTTGGTGAGGGTGCCACCGCTGCCCACATCGATGGTGCCCAAACCGCTGATGAGCCCGGTGTTGGTGAAGCCGCCGGAGCGTTTGAAGGTACTTTGCTGGCCCAGTTCAAGCGTGCCCGCCTGATTGAGGGTGCCATCCAACACCTCAAAGGTGCCGGACGACAGCGTGAGGCGATTGCCCGAGGCGATGGCCACCTTTGCCCCGCTGGCCTGCAGCAACCCGCCGGCAGCATCCAACGTTCCACGCAACGTGAATTCGGCCGACGCCGTTCCCGTGTAGCCATAGTCCGTCAACCGCAGGGTACCTGCCTGCACCTGTACCGACGAACCTGTATCGGAGGTGTAGAGGGCCGCCGCGCTGTCCTGCGCGCCTACCTGGCTCAAGCCGCTGCCGATGCTGCGCAGTGTGCCGCTGTTGGCAATGTTCAGCGTGCCAGAGTTCGCCTTGATGAGTTGGGTCTGGCTGCTCACCGAACCCTGGTTGTCCAGCGTCAGCTGCGCATCGGGCTCGATGCGAATGGTGTTCGTGCCATTGGCGTAAAGACCGTAGCCCCGGATGGTGGTGGCTGAGTTCGTGCTCAGCTTGAGGGTCTGCCCTGCCATCTCCGGATGGCCGATGGACAGGCTGCCGGCCGAGGCCAGTTGCAGTGTGCCGGCTCCATCGATCCGGCCGCCGCTCCAAATGTGGGTGGCGCTGCCCGTGCCGCCGTTAAGCGTCAACGTAGCAGGGTTGGACAGCGTGCCACCAGTCTGGGTGAAGCCTAGGGCGCTGCTAGCGTTTGCGAGCTCAAGCCGGCCCCCTGAGAGGGCTACCGTGCCTAGCGTTGCCACCTTCTCGAAGGAAGCCAACCCGCCAGACACCGTCAGGCTGGGGGCCGCCCCCCAAGCTTCGAAGACACCCTTCGCCAGCAGCGTGCCGGCATTGATGTGCAGCGTCCCGCCGTTGGTCAGTTCCGTCCGACCGCCAATATCCAGAGACCCGCCGATGCCAATGGTGAGGTTGCTGGCACCGTCGATGCGAAGGCGGCCGCTGAGGGAAGCTGTGCCAACCAGCTCGACTTGACTCCCCCCCCAAATGGAAGCTGAGCCGCTCGGTAGGCTATTGCGATACCAGTTGTTGGTGTTGTTCCAAAGGTTGTCACCCCCACCGCCCGTCCAAAAAGGCGTGAAGTCGACCCCAATGCCATCAGGCTCTGGTGTCTCAGCACTGCCAAACCCGATCTGAGGAAATCCAGTTAACGTCCCCCACGTGACATTGCTGAAGTTGGAGTTGCTATAGCTACCCGTTCCCAGGGTGCCGGCGGTCAGCATCTCAATGGGGTACGCGGCCTCGGGTCCCGGCCCCTTAACGTCCAGCAGGCCGCTCAGCGAGGCCGTGCCGGTGGCCACCAACCGGTCCCACGACGTGTCACCAGCCCACAGCCGCAAAGTTCCGCTGGCGGTTTGGATGTAGTTACCCTGCAATGCCAAGGTGCCGGTCGTCGCCAGGGAGCCCAGGGTGTTGCCAGGGCTCAGGTCGATCAGCCCGTCGTTGTGAAGGCTAACGGTGACGGCAGGGTTGGTCGTCGCTGTCACCATCGGGTCACGCCAACCAAACCCCACACTGGGGGTGGAGCCACTCCGGCGCAGGATGCCGGTGTTGAGGAAGTAGATCGGGATATCCGGCCCGCTGAGAGTTCCGGAAAGCGTGCCCCAGGTGACGGGCTCGCTGGCGGAGATGTCGAACAGTCCGGCATTGGTGATGCTGTGGCTGTCAGAGGCGTAAACGTTGCCGCTGCTCCAGTTGACCGTCCCCATGTTCTGGATGTCCAGCCCACCCCGGCCGAAGGTCAGGGGCGAGAGGGTTCCGCCCGCAAGCCTCAGCGTGCTGAGCGAACCCACGTTGAGCACCGCCCCATCGATGGTGCCGCCCGACCAGGAATGGTTGCCTGGGTCAAGGCTGAGTGTGCTGTAGTTGCCCCACAGCAGGCCGCCGGACTGCTCATAGCGTGCCACCGATGCGGCGCTCTGCAGCTCAAGGATGCCCTCGCTAGAGCCACTGGCCAGAGTCAATGTTCCTAGCTGCAGGGAGGGGGGAGTGACGGAAATGGTTCCCAAGGTCACCCGACCCCCGTTGCCGATGCTCAACAGACCCTGGTTGAGAAAGTTCCCGGTGGAACTGAACCCTCCAAAGTCCTTGACCTCCAGGGTGGATCCGGTGCTCAGCATCGTGGAGTTGGCGACCGAGAGCGAGCCACCTTGGCCTATCGTGAGCTTGGCCCCCGTGCCCAGGGTCAGCGAATAGATGCTGGTGCTGGTGCCCAAATTGACCGTGAAGCTGCCTATGTTCACGATGCTGCTCTCGGTAGGCAGCAAGTCGTAGGTCCAGTTGGCGGGCTTGGTCCAGTCGGCGTCGCCCGCGCCGCCGTCCCACGCGCGGTCTGTAGGTACCGTAAAGCTCGCCACGACATTGCCGCCGCTATAGCTGACGGTGGCGTTGCCCGTGATGACGCCGAAGTTGCCGCTGCGGGTATTGGCGCTGACCACGGTGGGGCTGCCCGTTGCGTTGAGGCTTTGGATGGCCAAGGTTCCGCCGCTGAGATTGGCCGTGCCCGTCACCTGCAGCAAGTCGGCATGGGTGGCGCCGACGTCCACGGCCAGCGTGCCACCCAGGGTCAGGTGGCCAGCAACCGTCAAGGTGCCGATGCTGCCCCCCAGGGTCCCGGGAGCGATGAGGCCCGCATTGCTCAAACTGCCCGAGCCCACGTCGATGGTGCCCAAGCCGGCCAGCGTGCCGGA
>JBIPMZ010000286.1:0-3374 GCA_044376165.1 Cyanobium sp. | reverse complement strand
TCGCCAGGTCGCAGTGCTGCAGCAGGCCGGGCAGCTCGTCGCTGAAGGGGCGTTCCACCACCTGCGGCGGCGTCGGCTGGCCGGCCTCCGGGTCGTTGTGGCCGGTGAGGTGCACGATGCGGCAGCCGGCGGCGGCTAGCTTCGGCAGCAGCGGGCGCACCATGCGGTTCAGACCCACCGCCCCCTGGCTGCCGCCCATCACCACCAGCAGCGGCCCCGCCCCCGCCGGCACCCAGTCCGGCAGGGGGGCCGGCGTGAGGAAGGCGCGGCGCACCGGCGTGCCGCTCACCAGGGGGCGGCAGCGGGGCAGCCGTTCCGCCGCCTGGGGCAGACCCACCGCCACGCGGGTGCAATGGCGCCCCAGCAGGCGCGTCACCTTGCCCGGCACCGCGTTGCTCTCATGCAGCACCACCGGCACGCGGCACCAGCGGGCGGCGAGGATCGCCGGGGCGGCGATGTAGCCGCCGCTGCTGAACACCGCCGTGATCCCCTCCCGCCGGATCAAGCGCCGCACCAGGTGGCAGGCCACCAGCAGCTGCACGAGGTTCCAGAGCTGGCGCAGCCCTCGCCCCTGCAGACCGCCGGCCCGCACGAAGTGCATCGGGTAGAGGCGGGGCACCAGCTGCCGCTCCAGCCGGTCGGGCACCCCCAGCCATTGCACCTGCCAGTGGGGAGGCAGGGCTTCGGCGACCGCCAGGGCGGGGAAGAGGTGCCCGCCCGTGCCGCTCGCGGCGATCAGAAGCGTCGGCATGGGCGATTCCAGGTGGCGGCGGGAGGCGGCGCGCCTAACTTAAAAGTCTCCCCCGACCCCACCGCCCCCGCCAATGGCTCCGCCCCGCCCGCTCCTCGCCGCGCTGCTGGGCGCCCTGCTGGTCGGGGGCCTGCTCCCGGCCCGGGCCGCCAACCCCACCCCGGCCCAGCTGCAGGCCCTGGAAGCCGCCCTCAACGGCGACGGCGACTCCGCCCTCTCGGCCCTGTTGCAGCCGGGGCCGGGCCTGGATCCGGCCGAGGTGAAAAGCCGGCGACGGCTGCTGCAGGCCCAGTTCCCCGACCTCCGCTGGCAGGTGGGCCCCGGCACACCGGGCAGCAGCGGCCAGCCCACGGTGCGCGTCACGGTGAGCGGCAGCCGCGCCGAGGGGCCCACCACCTTCCGCCTCAACGCCGAGCAGCTGCTGGTGCTGCAGAGCGAAGCGGGCCGCTTCAACGGACAGACGGTGCTGCAGGAGCAGGCGATCCTGAGCAGCGGCGAGCGGGCGCCGTCCGTGAGCCTGCTGATCCCCGATGCGGTGCTCACCGGTGAGCGCTACGACATCGACGTGATCTTCGACGATCCCCTCAACGGCGCGATGACGGCAGGAGGCCTCACCGCCCTCACCCCCGAGCAGGTGGCGAGGATGGAGAGCCCCCCCATCGAGCTCACGGCCCTGGAGGCGGGCGGGTTGTTCAAGACCGTTCAGGCCCCCCTGCGCCCCGGCTCCCAAACCTGGGCGGTGCTGCTCATCCATCCCGACGGGGTGGTGAGCGCCTCCAAGCGGGTGCGGGTGGTGGCCAACCGCGGCGCCCTCCAGCCCTGAGGGGGGGGAGCCCCCCTCAGCCGGACCTCAGGCCTCGTCGAGGGCGGCGACGCCCGGCAGCACCTTGCCCTCCAGCAGCTCCAGGCTGGCGCCGCCGCCGGTGGAGATGTGGCTCATCTTCTCCGCCACGCCCACCTTTTCCACCGCCGCCACCGAATCACCGCCGCCGATGATCGTGATGGTGCCCTTGGCGCTCAGCTCGGCGAGGGTGTGGGCGATGGCGTTGGTGCCGGCGGCGAAGGCGTCGAATTCGAACACCCCCATCGGCCCGTTCCAGATCACGGTTTGGCAGTCGGCGAGGGCCTCCTGGAACAGCTTCACGGAATCGGGGCCGATGTCGAGGCCCATCCAGCCATCGGGGATCGCTTCGATCTTGGCGATCTGGCTGTTGGCGTCGGATTTGAAGTCATCGGCCAGCACCACATCGGTGGGCAGGAGAAGCTGAACGCCTTTGGCGGCGGCTTTGGCCTCCAGCGACTTGGCCAAGGTGAGCTTGTCTTCCTCCACCAGGCTCTTGCCCACCGAGAGGCCGCGGGCTTTGTAAAAGGTGAAGATCATGCCGCCGCCGATCAGGATCTTGTCGCATTTGTCGATCAGGGCCTCGAGCACACCGATCTTGCTGCTCACCTTGGAGCCGCCCACGATCGCCGCCAGGGGCCGCTTGGGGGCATCGATGGCGCCCTGCAGGTACTGGAGCTCCTTCTCCATCAGGTGACCCGCCACGCTCGGGCTGAGGAACTTGGTGACGCCTTCGGTGGAGGCGTGGGCGCGGTGGGCGGCGCCAAAGGCGTCGTTTACGTAAACCTCCGCCAGGGCGGCGAGCTTCTCGGCGAAGCCGGGGTCGTTTTTCTCCTCTTCCGCGAAGAAGCGCACGTTTTCCAGCAGCACCACGCCGCCTTCGGCGAGGGCGGCCACCTTGGCTTCGGCGTCCTCACCGATGCAGCTGTCGGTCTTCTCCACGGGCACGCCCAGCAGGTCGCTGAGGCGGGCGGCCACCTGGGTGAGGCGCATGCCTTCGTTCACCTTGCCCTTGGGCCGGCCGAAGTGGGCCGCCAGGATCACCTTGGCGCCGAGGTCGCGCAGGAAGCCGATGGTGGGCAGGGCAGCGCGGATGCGGGTGTCGTCGGTGATCGCGCCGCTGTCGTCCTGGGGCACGTTGAAGTCGACCCGCACCAGAACGCGCTTGCCGCGCAGGTCGCTCTCGCCGAGGCTGGCCAGGGAACGCTTCGCCATGGGGAAGGGGGGTGGGGAGAAAACGGGGAGAGGTTAGCCCCCGCCCCCACCGAGATCCCGGCCGCGGCGCTCCAGGCGGGGGAGGGCCTCGACCGTCAGCACCGTCGCCTCCAGGCGACGCCGCACGGCGATCGGAAGCTCCGGGAGGTCGCCGTCGGCGAAGAAGACGATGGCTTTGAGGGCTTCTTCCGGTGGGAAGGCGGGGCCATAGAGGGCGCTGGCGGCCGCCAGGCCTTCGGCCAGCGGAAGATTGGCCTCCAGCAAGGTGGCCACGTCGAGGTAGTCCTTCTTTTCAGCCCGTTGCAACAGCACCTTCAGCTTGGTGGCGAGCAGATCGAGGGGGGAGGCCACCAGGGCGATGCCGTCGTCGCTGATCTCCGGATCAGCCACCCGGCCGATGGTTAGGCCACCGAAGAACGACACCTTGACGCCAACGTCAGCCGTATCGGGCGTGAGCAGCGTGAGCGTTTCGGGCTGGTCCTGCAGCACCCTGGCGGAGGCCAGCCAGGGCAGCGCCTGCCCCAACGCCTGGCGATCCAGGGGCTGGGCACTGAAAAAATCGAAATC
>JBIPMZ010000285.1:0-3396 GCA_044376165.1 Cyanobium sp. | reverse complement strand
CGGAACAAGCTTATCGCGTACCAGCCATTGTGCATGAAGATGGAACTGCTCGCATTCAAGCTGTGGTCGTTGATGAAGCCCCAAGGTTTCATCAGCTGATCAAAGCATTTGCTAACCGCACTGGAGTACCCATGCTGCTTAATACCTCGTTTAATTCTCAAGAGCCGATTGTTTGTACACCAGAGCATGCCTTGCGTACTTTTTTGGAAACAGATTTGGATGGTCTTGTAATTGGGGATTTTATGGTTGATCGGCCGCAATAAAGCCACTGAGCGGTAGGGGCGTTGGGTACAATAACCCGTAGCGTTAAGCCACATGCAGCCATCGCTGTTTTCGCCAGTGCCAATCTTACCCATCGAAGCATTTGGTTTTACGCCGACTTCGTTAGTGCGCGGGGGGATCGCTGGCGTCCGCGCGAGTGGTGCAATTGATCTTATGCCTCAGCAATCTGATCTGGCTCTGAGGCCAGAACAGACTGCTGGGCAATCTTGACGCCACTGATGAGTTGGACACACCACAGCAGTTCGGTGATCCAAAAGCCAAACGGCAGCGCCAACACTCCCGCGGCGGCCAGCAAGCTAAACTCCCGCGATAGATTCAGATTGGCGGTTAGGTTTCTACCATAGCCTTCCGCTAGTTCCCATAGGATCTTCAATTGCGTGAGATCATCATCCATCAACACCACCTGGGCGGCGTCGGTAGCCACGTTGGTGGCCCCACGCAGGGAGATCGATACCTCGGCCTGGCGCAGGGCGATGGCATCGTTGATGCCGTCACCGATGAAACACACCTGCTTGCCCTGCCCTTGCAATGCCTTTACGCGCTCAGCTTTTTGTTCCGGCAGGGTGTTGGCGAAATAGCCGTCCATACCCAGCTCAGCGGCCAATTTCGCAGTTGGCGCCTCCTGATCACCGGAAAGAATGTAGAGCGCCAGCCCTTGATCGCGCAGGCGTCCGATGGCGGCCACCGCTTCCGGACGCAGGGTTGCGGCCAGCTCAATGGCTCCCACCACCGCGTCCGCCACCGCCACGAACACCAAAGCCTGCCCCTCCGCGTGGGCAGCGGCCTGCGCCTTCTGCAATTCGGGCGGCAGCGACAGCTTTTCCAGGGCCAGAAAACGTTCACTCCCCACCCGCACCTCCTGCCCCTGAATCCGTGCGGTGATGCCGAAACCCAGCTCCACATGGGCTTCCTCAAGCGATGGCAGAGGCAGCTGCCGCTCCGCCGCTGCCGTGAGGATCGCCTGGGCGATCGGATGGGTCTGGCGATGCTCCGCGGCGGCGGCCAGCGCCAGCAGCTCCGATTCGTCCTGCCCCGGGCAGCAATGGAGTTGCACCAGCCGCGGCTGCTCGAGGGTGAGGGTGCCGGTCTTGTCAAACACTACGGTGTCGATCGCGCAGAGCCGTTCCAGCGCGCGCCCGTCCTTGATCAAGATGCCCCGCTCGGCGCCAGCCCCCAGCGCGGTGAGAAGCGTCAGCAAGCGCAGCGGCACCAGCGACAACATGAAGTTGCAACCCAGCATCGCCATCCCCGTTCCCGGGCCGCGAAGCAGCCAGCCCACGGCACCACCGGCCAACATCGGCCAGCGATACTTCTCCACATCTTTGAACTGATCCGCCAGGCGAATTTCCTGGTATTCCACCGTGCGGTTGAGCACCGCCCCGATGCGAGCCGCCGCCGTTTCGGCCCCCGTCTTCTCCACGCGCACGCGGATCTTTCCCCCCAGCACCAGGGTGGCCGCCAGCACCAAATCCCCCGCTGCCTTCTCCACCGGTTGCGATTCGCCGGTGAGCCTATGTTGATCCACCGTGGCGGTTCCCTCCACCACCACCCCGTCCACGGGCACCGGCTGCCCGGCGGTGAGCACCAAAACATCGCCCAGCTGGAGCTGGTCAAAGGGAATTTCCTGCTCCACCCCATCCTTCAACACCCACACTTGCGAGGGTTGTTCGCCGAGAAGGTGGGTGAGGCTATAGCGGGTAACGGTTTGGGTAAGAAATTCAACTTTCTGGCACACGCTCGAGAAGAGGATCCCAACGGTGCCGATCAAATAGTTCCCCCCCAACCACAACGAGCCCAGATAGAGCAGCATCAGGTGCAGGAGGCTGAAGCGACGCTCTTCCACAGCGATTCGCCAGCCTTCCTGGATGCCTGGCCAGGAGTTGTAGGCGCCCAGGATCACCAAAACCGGAGTGAGGGGCCAGGCGGTGATTCGAGCCAGGCCGACCAAGACCAGCCCGCCACCCCCCAGCACCAGGCTGCGGTTGGTTCGTTTCTCCCGCTCATTCATCTCCCGCTGCTCGCCCTCGGTGAGGGCCAGCATCTGCTGATCCCGCAACCGACCCGCAAGCCAAGGGTCGAGGTGGGTTTGTACTAAGGCCTGGTACTCCGCATCCAGGCGGGCCAGGGAGGCACCGAGGGGAGCGGCGATGTTTCGTGCCGGTGCGGCGGATACCGGTGCGGGGGGGGGAAGGACAGGCGGGGTGAGCTGATCGAGCAGGGTGGGGTGGCGACGGGTGCCAGCCGCAAAGGCGAGGAAGGAACCGCCGCCGAAGGCGACAACGAGGATCGGGATCATGGGCGCTGGCCAGGGTTCGACCCCTGGGCCGAGGGGGCCGCCAAGGGCAGGTCCCAGGCGGGATGGGGTGCGCTCCAAGCTGTGCGAACACCTTTTTCGCCTTTACTGTAATGAATTACACACAAATATTGGTGGGTGATTCCTTGGGCCTGCAGTTCCTCGTTGATCGTTGCTATTTCCTCCGTAGGCAGCCCCGCTGGTAGATGGTGGGTGAGTGCGGACAATGGGATGACGAGCGGATCGATGATCACATCTGTACTGCCACTCAAATGTTTATCTGCCAACGCCAATAGGGCTGTAGGCAGCTGGTCATCGCCCGGGGCAGCGGTAACAAACTGGGCATGGCCTGTGGGGGTGAGATGCGCATCGAGCTGGCGGAAGATGTTGGCCAGGAAATCAAGCCCTAAAATCCCGCCACCGCCGGAATGGAAGTAGTGACTGGAGTTTGGAGGGGTGGGCATGAAGGGGGGGTTGGAGATGATGTAATCAAATTGCGTTCCCTTCACCGGTGCCCATATCTCTTCCACATCGCCATCGAGGATCCGCAGCCTGTCGCCGACACCATTGAGAAGCGCGTTGAAACCCGCAAACAGTTTAGCTCGCGGATTGATCTCCAGCGCTGTTACCTGGCGAGCTCCGGCCTTGAGTGCCCCAATCGACAGGACGCCGGAGCCCAATCCGATCTCCAGGGCCTCGGCGCCCGCCAGCTTGGACCTGTTCCATTCATCCAGAAAAAAAGGTTGTTCTGGATACATCGGAAACACCTGATCAACCCCTGGGTATTCGATGGGGTCGGTGAGAATCCAAAGGTCGTGTAC
>JBIPMZ010000284.1:0-3403 GCA_044376165.1 Cyanobium sp. | reverse complement strand
GCCAGTTCCACCGGATCGACGCTGCCCAGGGCGTTCGTAATGGCCGGATCTCTGGGGAGCGGGGCCAGCAGGCCGAGGCGCGAGAGGGAGATCGCCACCGGCGAGCGCACCAGCAGCAGATCCGGACCGAGCCCCCGTTGGCGGTTCACCCGGAGCATCGATTCCAGCTGCCCCTCCGGCACCACCTGCACGCGGATGGTGAGCTCGGGGTGCAGCTGCCGGTAGGCCTGCGCTATCGGTGCGGCCAGCTCAACGTGGCCATCGGGAGTGTCCTGCCCCTCCAGGTTTTCTGTGGGGACCAGGTAGATGTGAAGGGTTTCGCGGTCATCCCGGGGCCGGATCCCGCAGCCCTGCAGCCCCCCCAGCGCCAGGAGCACCAGGAGGGCGAGGGCGGAGCGGCGCGAGGGCACAGGGGAGGGGGCGGGAGGCTTTCGGCTAGGTTGCCGGATCGCCCCCCATCCCGCTTCATGGCTGAAAGCTCCCCCCTGCTGCTGCGCGCCGCTCGCGGGGAGCCGGTGGAGCGGCCGCCGGTGTGGATGATGCGCCAGGCGGGGCGGTACATGAAGGTGTATCGCGACCTGCGCGACCGCCATCCGGGCTTCCGGGAGCGCTCCGAAAATCCGGATCTCTCCTATGAGATCTCGATGCAGCCGTTCGAGGCCTTCCGCCCCGATGGCGTGATTCTTTTCTCCGACATCCTCACGCCCCTGCCGGGGATGGGGATCGATTTCGACATCATCGAGAGCAAGGGGCCGATCATCGATCCGCCGATCCGCAGCCTCGCCCAGGTGGAGGCCCTGCGCCCCCTCGATCCGGCGGCGGCGCTGCCGTTTGTGGGGGAGGTGCTGGGCCGGTTGCGCGGCGCGGTGGGGCAGGAGGCGGCGGTGCTCGGCTTCGTCGGCGCCCCCTGGACCCTGGCCGCCTACGCGGTGGAGGGCAAGAGCAGCAAAACCTATGCGGTGATCAAGGCGATGGCATTCCGGGAGCCGGAGCTTCTGCACGCCCTGCTCGCGCACCTGGCGGATTCGATCGCCATTTATGTGCGCTATCAAATCGACAGCGGCGCCCAGGTGGTGCAGCTGTTTGATTCCTGGGCGGGTCAGCTCAGCCCGATCGACTACGACACCTTCGCGGCGCCGTACCAGCGGCGGGTGATCGAGCAGGTGAAGGCCACCCATCCCGACACCCCCCTGATCCTCTACATCTCGGGCAGCGCCGGGGTGCTGGAGCGGATGGGCCGCACGGGGGTGGACATCATCTCCCTCGATTGGACGGTGGACATGGCGGAGGGCCTGGCCCGGCTGCCGGGTTCGCTGGGGGTGCAGGGCAACGTGGATCCGGGGCTGCTGTTCGGCACGCCGGAGGGCATCCGCGAGCGCATCTTCGACACGGTGCGCAAGGCCCGCGGCCGCCGCCACATCCTCAATCTCGGTCATGGCATCCTGCCGGGTACGCCGGAGGACAACGCGCGGGTGTTCTTCGAGACCGGCAAAAACGTGATGGAGCTGCTGGGGGCCGCCGTGTGAGCGGCACCCCCCCGCCCCAGCGGATCCTGATCACCGGCGCCAGCGGCTGCGTGGGGCAGTATCTGGCGGAAACCCTGCTGCGCCACAGCGACGCCGAACTGCTGCTGCTGCTGCGCGATCCCGCGAAACTCACCGCGGTTCCGGCCCGCCATCCGCGCATCACCCTCTTGGTGGGCGACCTGCGGGAGCTCGACCCCCATGCGGCGGCGATCGCCAGCGCGCACCGGGTGATCCACACCGCCACCGCCTGGGGGGATCCGGAGCGGGCCGAGCAGGTGAATGTGGTGGCGGTGAAGAAGCTGCTGTCGCTGCTGGATCCGCAGCGGCTGGAGCAGGTGATCTACTTCTCCACCGCCAGCATCCTCGATCGCCGGCTGCGGCTGCTGAGCGAGGCGAGGGCCCATGGCACGGAGTACATCCAGACCAAGGCCCGCTGCCTGGTGGATCTGGAAAACCACCCGCTAGCCGCTCGGATCGTGGCGGTGTTTCCCACCTTGGTGTTTGGCGGCAGGGTGGGTGCGGGCGACCCCCATCCCACCAGCTACCTCACCGCCGGGGTGGGGGAAGGGATCCGCTGGCTGTGGCTGGCGAAGTGGCTGCGGGCCGAGGCCAGCTTCCACTTCATCCATGCCGCCGACATCGCCACGGTGTGCGCCCACCTGGCCACCACACCGCACCAGGCCAATCCGGAGCCGGAGCAGGGGGCGGTGCGGCGGCTGGTGCTCGGCCAGGCGCCGATCACGGTGAACGAGGCGGTGGCGAAGCTGGTGCGCTGGCGGCGGGGCTGGCTGCCGCCGGTGGGGATCGACCTGCAGGGCTGGTTGATCGAGGGATTGGTGCGGCTGCTGCGCATCCAGATGAACGAGTGGGATCGCTTCTCGATCCGCCAGCGCCACTTCGTGCACGAACCGGTGAGTCCCCCGGAGCGCTTCGGGCTCACCAGCTTCGCCCCCACCCTGGAGTCGGTGCTGGAGACTGCGGGGGTGCCGCACCGGGGGCCGCTGCCGCGCTGAGGGCGGGCCGGGATCCGGTGCTGGGGGCGGGCCGCAATCAATTGTTTCGATTGCGTCAGCCCTTCGTGCCCAAGGGCACCCAACTTCTAGCCTGGCCGGGTTGACGTGCCCAAGCACACCTTTACGCACCTTCCCATGCGTCGTCTCCTTTCCCTGATCGCTCTCTGCCTGGCTCTGGTGCTGGGTGCCACCCCGAGCTTCGCCGCGGATGCGGCCCACGGCGCCCAGGTGTTCTCCGCCAACTGCGCGGCCTGCCACATGGGTGGCGGCAACGTGGTGAACGCCGAGCGCACCCTCAAGAAGGACGCCCTCGAGGCCTACCTGGCGAACTACGGTGATGGTCCTGAGGCCGCCGTGGCCTACCAGGTCACCAACGGCAAAAACGCCATGCCCGCCTTCGGCGGCAAGCTCAGCGAAGCCGACATCGCCGACGTGGCGGCCTACGTGATCGAGCAATCCAACAGCGGCTGGAGCTGAGGCTCCTTCCGCCCCGCACCGGTTGGTCGGATGCAGCCCCTGGCTTCGGTCGGGGGTTTTTTTATGCCTGCTGGGAACCGCAGGCCGCCGCCGCGGGTCGGACGGCAGGGGGTGCGGGGCTGCGTTTATTCCTGCGGCAGACGCTGATCGCGCAATTCTTCGTAGAGGTGCGTGTGGGTGAGGAGGATGTCGAGGATTCCTTGCCGCACGTCTGCAGAGTTTAGGGCCTGGGTGCTCATTAGTTGATGGGCATCGAGAGCCTCGATAATCGCATCCAGCAGCGCTTTGTTGAGATCCGGTGAATTGGAGAACTGCTCCTTGCTGTTGGCTGCTGCTTGCTGGCGCAGGGTGGACGACTCCATCAGCTTGCCGCGGATCACGGAGCAG
>JBIPMZ010000283.1:0-3410 GCA_044376165.1 Cyanobium sp. | reverse complement strand
AGACCTGGAGATCGCGGAGCGTTTAGCGAAGGCGGAGCCGGATCGAGCGGATGCTGAGCTGGATCTGGTGATTTCTCTGGTGAAGATCGGCACGGTGGCGGAGCCGGTGGAGCGGCCACCGTTGGAGCGGGCCCTGGCGATCTTGCTGCGGTTGGATCAGCAGGGCCGCCTCGCCCCGGCCGACCAGCCCAAGATTGGGGCTCTCCGCCAGATGCTGGGAGGATGAACCCGCTGCCATCGCCCTGCCGTCATGCCGCCCGACATCCGCTGGCAGCAGCGCTTTGCCAACTTCTGCCTGGCCCTCGATCAGCTGGAAACGTTCTTTCAGCCGCCCCCGCTCAATGAGCGCGAGCGTCAGGGTCTGATCAAGACGTTTGAGTATTGCTTCGAGCTGGGCTGGAACACGCTGAGGGATCTGCTGCTCGCGGCGGGCAACGCCGGCCTGATCGGCTCGCGCGACACCCTGCGGTTGGCCTTCCGGGTGGGCCTGATCCGCGATGGCGAGGGCTGGCTGGCGATGGTGCAGGACCGCAACCTCACCAGCCACACCTACAACCGCAGCACCGCCGAGCAGGTGAGCCAGCAGGTGGGAGCCCGCTACCTGCCCTGTTTTCGGGAGTTGCGCCAGGTGCTCAGCGAGCGCATTCAGGCCACCGCCGCGGGGGAGGCAGATGGCTGAGCCTCTCCCTGCAACGGCCGTCACCCCCGCCGCGATTCCCGGACTGCCGCCGGAGGCCTCGGCCCGCTTGCTGGCCCTGCTCCGCGCTGAGCCCGCCGTGCAGGAGGTATGGCTCTACGGCTCCCGGGCCATGGGCCGCCATCGCCCCGGTTCCGACATCGACCTCACCCTGGTGGCGCCGCACCTCGGCCATCACGACCGCCTGCGGCTGATGGGCGCCCTCGATGACCTGCTGCTCCCCTGGAGCCTCGACCTCTCCCTGCACCACGAGCTGCCCGAACCCCTCCGCCAGCATGTGGCGCGGGTGGGGCGGCGGCTGGTGCCCTGAGGGCCGCCGCCCGGAGGCACCCCCGCGCCGCGGGTTCAGCCGAAGTGCCGGTAGCCCCCGCTGCCGATCGCTTCGTCCTGCCCGGCGGGCCCGCCCCAGCGCAACTCTCCGGCCGGCCCCGCCACCAGCTCCCCGATCACCCCGCTGCCCGGCAGGGCCGCCGCCAGGGCCTCGGCCCACTCCGGATCCAGCGCCAGCACCAGCTCGAAGTCCTCGCCTCCCTCCAGGCACCAGGCCTCCGCCTCCGCCAGGCCGGCCATGGCCGGATCCAGCGGCAGGGCGCTCCGCTCCAGCCGGGCCGCGCAGCCGCTGGTGCCAGCGATCGCCCGCACCGCCGCCGCCAGCCCGTCGCTGCTGTCGCAGCCGCCCACCCGCCAGGCGGTGCTCGCCGGCCAACTCGCGATCAGGGCCCGCACCGCGTCGAAGCGGGGCACGGGGCGCTGGTGGGCGGCGATCGCCCGCGCGGCCAGGGAGGAAGCCAGCCTTTCGCTGGCATCCGGGCCGCTTCCGTCGAGCTCCCCCTGCAGCAGCGCCAGCCCCAGCCGGCTCAGCCCATGGGGCCCGCTGGCCACCAGCCGATCCCCGGGCTGCCCGTCGCGCCGCCGGATGGGCCCGCCATCGGCCGCCAGCCGGCCCAGGGCGGTGATCGCCAGCAGCCGCTGGCCGCCGCCGCTGCAATCGCCCCCCAGCAGCTCACCCCCGAAGCGATCCAGCGCTTCCCGCAGCCCGCCGTACACCCCCTCCACCCAAGCCCAGGGCGTGGCCGAAGGGGCCACCAGGCCCACCGTGAGCCCCACCACCTCGTCGCAGCCCATCGCCGCCAGGTCGGAGAGGTTGGCCGCCGCCGCCCGCCAGCCCACATCGGCCGCGGCGGTGGTGGCATCGCTGAAGTGCAGGCCCTCCACCAGCACGTCGGTGTTGACGACCAGATCGCCATCCGCCACCGCCCCCCCGCCAGCGCCGGAGGCGGGTAACAGGGCGGCGTCATCGGCGAACTGGCCCGCCGGCGCGAAGGCCCCCAGGCGCCGGATCAGCTCCCATTCCCCCAGCTCGGCGAGGGTTGCCACCGCCCCCCTCAGGCGTGGGGCTTGAGGTTTTCGGCTCCCTCGAGCACCGTCACCGAGTCGATGCGATCGTCGACCCCCAGCTCGTGGAGCACATCCATCCCCTCCACCACATAGCCGAAGGCGGCGTTGCGGCCATCCACCAGGTTGAGGCCGGCGGGGGTGAGCTCGGCTTCGTAGAGAAAGAAGAAGAACTGCGACGAGCCGTCGTCGAGCTGTTCATCGGAATGGGCCAGGCCGAGGGTGCCGTAGGTGGCGAAGGGCAGCACCGGCTCGGCCTTGTAGCGGCCCACGTCCTCGAAGGTTTCGTTGTAGATCGGGGCGGCGTCGCCGACGATGCGGATCTCCAGCGGCACCCGCCGCTCCTTGCCGCTCTGCGGATCCACGTAGCCCGCGGCCTCCCCCTCGGGATCGCCGGTTTGCAGCACGTAGAAGTCTTCGGCGCGGGTGAAGGGGAGGCCGTCGTAAAACTTGCGCTGCACCAGATCCACGAAGGCCCCGGCGGTGAGCGGCGCGTTGTAGCCGTCGATCACGGCGATCAGATCGCCTTTGCTCGTGCTCACCTTCACCGTGGCGCGCCCCAACAGCCGGGGCAGGGCGTCGAATTCGGGCGGGATGGCGAAGGGGAAGTCGCCCACCAGCAGCGCCTCGGTGGCGCCGATGCTGGACAGGGCGGCGCGGCGGCTGTCCAGGAACGCCTCCCGATCCTGCGCGGTGGCGGCGGCGGCCAGGGTTTGCAGCTGGGTTTCGAGGCGGTCGAGCTGCTCGCGGCCCCGGGCGCGCCGGTCGTCGGGGAGGCTCGCCAGGATCGCGGCCCGCTGGGAGTTCAGCTGCGCCTCCGCGCGCGACACCGCCCCGGCCAGGGGCTTCCAGCGCTTGGCCCGCAGGTCGTCGCTGGTGGCCTCCAGCCGGTGCTGCAGGCTCTGCAGCTGGGGCGCCTCAATCGGCAGGGCGTTGCGCAGAATCGCCTCCGGGTCTTTCACCGCATTGCCCCGGGGCAGCTCCGCCAGGGCCGGCGAGGCCGTTCCCAGCAGGCACACGCCGAGGAGGAGCGCCAGGGCCAGCGCCAGCCCGACGGGAACCGCGAAGGGACGGCGGAGACGATGGAGAAGGCCGACGCGGTCGCCGGGGAGACCCGCTGCGCCCATGGCTTCAGGTTTTGATTCTGAGCGGACTCTCGCACAACCGCTCCGCGGCCGAGCGCCGCCGGGTCCGCCGGCGGCCCCGGTAGCCAGACGTACAATCCACCGGACCTGAACTGCCGGAATGATCTCCAGCAACGACTTCCGCACGGGCACTACGATCGAGCTGGATAACCAGGTCTGGCGTGTCGTTGAGT
>JBIPMZ010000408.1:0-3414 GCA_044376165.1 Cyanobium sp. | reverse complement strand
CCGGGTCTACATCGCACGCAATGCGCGTCATCGGCACGAGGTCGGGCGCGGCTGGGAATGGCGTTTGGAAGAAGGCGTCGGTCATCGGTCTATTCCCACTCAAACACCAATGGTGCCGGCAATCCCTCGAAAAGACTGGGTACGGCGCGCGGAAGCTCGGTTTGTACCGTCAAGATGACCGTCAAATTGAAGAGGTCCAGCATTGGCGCGGGTTTCCGGGCGATCGGCGCGGGATGCACCTTTCGGGATCTATCGAGGACTATCGGGTCTTGCGAGGGCTCGAACGGGAGTGTCGTCTACTCCAGTTGAGCCAGCCACTCGGCGCTGTCGCCTACCGTCACGACATACGTAAATCATTGTCGCATCGGAAGTTTCAGGCTGCGTTTTTACCGTCAACGAGCTCACACACCCTCCCCGCACGACCATGGCCCCCCAGACTTCCACTGGCCCTGCAGCGGTGAGTTGCTGGCTGCGGCCTCGACGACCGGCAACAGGAAACGCCCCAGTGCCGCGATGACGTCGCTCAGCGCGAGTCCTTCCAGCCGATTTCTCTTCAGGAACGCCTGCCACTGAGCGTCCTTCTGCCCGTCCTGAGCGAAGGTGTCGGTGAGCCCCAGAGGGGCCGAACCGGTCAGACCCGTCGCTCGCCGATCGAACGTTGCACGCACTGCGCGGCAGAGGATGTCCGCGTCGAAGTCGGCGTACCGCGCGAGCACCCAGAGATCGAAGTAATCCTTCATCCGGCTGTTTGCCAGACCGAGGGACGTGAGAGCCTCGAGCTTTTCGGCCACGACCGTGTAGCGCGGGTAGGCACGAAGCTTCGGCGCAGCGAACTCGGACAGCATCACCGGGTACTCGATATCGTCCGGCTCTGGCGTCACGGCATCGCCGAAGCCGATGTCGATCTGAAGCTGGCAGCGGGCGCCATCGATCGAGCCCAGCAGCCCGACGCGTAGCCCTGCATAGTTCGCGTCCTTGCGGATCTCGGTCGCGCGCACCGTGTCGGGATCGAACGTCACACCGTCGTCCTCGACGATCGCGCTGATCTCCTTGAACGTGCTCTCCATGAGCGACAGCTCGGCCGATCCGAACCCGAGGAGGTCTACATCCCTCGTTGGCCGATGCGGCACGTCGAACCAGAGATCGAAGAGCAAAGCGCCTTTCAGCAGGAAATGGTCGGCGTGGCGGGAGACGCCGATCCGATACAGCAGGCGCTCGATCGCGTAGCGCGTCAGCACTAGGCTGAAGTCCTGGCGAGTCTCTCGCGCCCGGGCGAGTAGGCGCGCACGCACCGATGCGCCGACATTTCGCCCGGTCACGACAGGCTCTCCATGTAGGGGCGCATCACGTTGGCCACCCGGCACTGGACCGCATAGCGCCAGAGTTCGTCCATGGTCACATGGCGTGCTGCCCAGGACTCGCGCAGGGCTTCCAGGGCCACATCAAGGCCGATCTTGTTGCGAAACTTGAAGCAGTCGGCAACCGTTCGAGCGACGCTGGTCACGCGAACTGCCACGCCATCGATCCGGTACTCTTCGACCCCCTCGATCAGACCAGCACCGGAGAAGCGCAGGATCCGCAGCGGCGGGTAGTCGATCCTCGGCGCACGCGACTTGTTGGGGATGGCCAGCCAGAGTTCGAACGGCGACTGAGTCGTCAGGCCGTGCACACGCAGCGCCGAGAGCAGGCAGACGACAGCGTGTGGGTGCCTGCGTGCGACCTCCGCCATCGAGCCGTGTTCGGACGCAAGTCGGCCGGGCGATGCGTACAGGCCCCGCCCCACGCGTTCGAGACGCCCTTGCCGGACCAGTCTCGTCAGGGCGACGCGCGGCAGCGCCAATGCGTCCAGGTCACGAGGCCGAATCAGACCCTGGGCGGCTACGAGGTCGAGTATTCGCTGATGGTTGGTATCCACAGAAACATGATGTTCCGTAATGTCGGCAAATGTCAATACCAACCTGCACATCGGAACATCGAATTGGCCAGCGTTCGCCTCTTCACGAGGAGCCGTGAGTCAGCCCCCCGGCCACAGCTGCCAGGGCGGGCCATCCGTGATGCAGTAACCTGTCGAGTCGCCATGGCTCCCGCAAACCATGCCATTGCTCTCGGATGAAGTCGTCACCGCCGCGCGCAACAGCGTGCTCTGCTGGCTCGCGACCGTGGATCCCGACGGCCAGCCCAACGTGTCGCCGAAGGAGATCTTTGCGGTCGTCGATCACGACCATCTGGTGGTGGCCAACATCGCCTCGCCGACGAGCGTGCGGAACGTACGGTTGTGCGAGAAGGTCTGCATCAGCTTTATCGACGTGTGGGTGCAGAAGGGGTTCAAGGTCATCGGTACCGGGGAGAACATCGGCTCACAGGAGGCGGGCTTCAGCAGGTGGGCCGAACCGCTGCTGAAGATGGCCGGCCCGCGGTTCCCGATACACAGCGTCATCGTCATCCGTGCGAGCGCGGTCGAGCCGATCGTCGCCCCCAGTTACCGGCTCTATCCTGGCGAGACGACTGAGGAGAGCCAGGTGGCCAGCGCGTTGCGGACATACGGTGTCTCGCGGGTTGCCGGCGGATCGAGCTGAGCGCATGCGCCGCGTCCTGCTTGCCGTCATCGAGTACCTGCTCGGCTTCCTCGCGCTCGCGTTCTTCGCGTTCCTGGCCTTCGGCAGCCCTCACCCCACGGACGAGCGTCTGCTCTTCGCCTTCAAGGCCGCCACACCCGTGGCCGTTGCGGAACTCGCGTTCCTATGTTGGCGGCCCACGCCCGCCAACCGCCTGATCCTGGGCGCGAATCTCTGGCTCGTCGCCGGCGGTTTGGCGGCCTGGATGCAGCAGTGGTGGTGGCTGCAGGGCTACCAGAGGTTGGGGGAAGCGAGCCTCTTCATGGCCATGGGCGCAGCGGGCCTGGTGACAACCGTGTTCTCCCCTTCGGGCTTCGTCGCCGCCACGGGGCCTCGGCGCCCGGTGGTGATGGCCTCACTCTGCCTACTGCTGGCCGTGGGTGTCGCGTTAATCGCGGCCATGTATTTCCGCGGCAACGTGAAGTTCGCCGCGGTGATTCCGGTCATCGCGCTGTCCTGGCTCAACCGTCTGCTGCGGCGCGTGGTGCAGCGACAGGCAACGTCCACGACCACTCCGCAGGAAAGTCTCTTCTCAAGCTGACCGGCCCGACGCAGCCCGTGGCGCTGTCGGGTATCGTAGGTCTGCTCGTCTCGGCGTCTGAGAACGAAGCGCTACCCCTACTCCCACTCAATCGTCGCCGGCGGCTTTGAACTCACGTCGTAGGTCACCCGGTTGATGCCGCGGACTTCGTTGATGATGCGGCTGGACACCTTCTTCAGCAGCGCGTACGGCAGCTCGGCCCAGTCGGCGGTCATGAAGTCGCTGGTCTGCACGGCGCGCAAGGCGACCACATAGTCG
>JBIPMZ010000282.1:0-3418 GCA_044376165.1 Cyanobium sp. | reverse complement strand
GCCAGCTGGATTGCAACAGCCAAACGCTGGGCGACACGATCAGCTCCGTGGCGGGTGGCGCCGATCTGGTGGTGGTGCTCACCAACGACAACTCCACCGGCAACGACCAGGTGATCGCCGCCCCCGGCATCCGTTCCGTGGCGGAGCTGAAGGGCCGCAAGGTGGCCGCCGAAGAGGGCACCGTGGATCATTACCTGCTGCTCCTCGGCCTGAAGAAGGCGGGCCTTTCCCCTGCGGATATCACCTTGGTTCCGCTGGAAACCGGTGCGGCCGCCGCGGCGTTTGTGGCGGGGAAGGTGGATGCGGTGGGTGTGTTTGCCCCGTTCACCACCCAGGCCCGCAAGCGGCCCGGCAGCACCACCCTCTTCTCCTCGCGCGACTTTCCGGGTGCGATCAGCGATCACCTCGTCTGCCGCCGCGACTTCGTCGCCAAGCACCCTGAAAAGGTTCAGAAGATTGTGAACAGCTGGTTCGCCACCCTCGATGCGATCCAGGCCGATCCCGCCGGCACCCTGCCGATCCTCACCGCCCGGGCCGGGGTGAGCGAAAGCGAGTACAAGGCCTACGCCGCCGGCACCCGCCTCTTCAGCCTGGCCGAAAACCGCCAGGCCTTCGACAGCGGCAACAGCATGGCCTCCCTTCCCTACGCCGCCCGGCAGATCAGCGCCTTCCTGCAGCAGGTGGGATTGGCCAAAACGCCCCCTCCGCTCGAGGGGTTGTTCGAGCCGAAATTCGTGCAGGCGGTGCCATGAAGGATTCCTCCCCGCGGCCGCTGATCCGGAGTGATGCCTGGCTGCTCGGAGCCGCCGGCATCCTGATCGTGCTGCTCCTTTGGGGCGCCATTACCGCCACCGGCCTGATCGACCCGCTGTTTCTGCCGAGCCCCGGGGCGGTGCTGGCGGCGGGGCGGGCCCAGGCCTCCACCGGAATTCTGCTGCGGGATCTGCTGGCGAGCCTCGCGCGGGTGTTCAGCGGTTTTGCCCTCTCTGCTGCGGTGGCGCTGCCGGTGGGCCTCGCGATGGGCAGCAACCGCACGATCTGTCAGCTGCTGGAGCCGCTGCTCGGCCTGATTCGCTACATGCCCGCCCCCGCCTTCATCCCCCTGCTGATCATTTACTTCGGCCTGGAGGAGCTGCCAAAGGTGATGCTGATCTTCCTTGGCACGGTGTTTTTCAACACGTTGATGATCATGGATGCGGTGAAGTTTGTGCCGCATGAGCTGGTGGAAACCGCCCTCACCCTCGGCGGCAGCCGCGCCCAGGTGCTCCGCCGCGTGATCACCCCCTGCATCGCCCCCCAGGTGCTGGATACGTATCGCATCAATATGGCCTCGGCCTGGAATCTGGTGATCGTGGCTGAATTGGTGGCCGCCAATGAGGGATTGGGGAAGCGGATCAGCCTGGCCCAGCGCTTCCTGCGCACCGATGAGATTTTCGTGGGCTTGATCGTGATCGGCGTGATCGGTTTGCTGATCGATCTTGGCTTCCGCCTGCTGATGCGCCGCGCCTGCGCCTGGGCCCACTGAGAGTTTGCCATGGCGTTGTGCGTGGATTCGCTCTGCAAGAGCTACGGGGCGGGCCCCAGCCGCAAGCTGGTGCTCGACCAGGTGAGTTTCACGATCCGGTCGGGGGAATTCGTGGCCCTGGTGGGCCGTTCCGGATCGGGGAAGAGCACGGTGATGCGGCTGGTGGCGGGCCTGGATCGGCCCAGCAGCGGTTCGATCCACCTCGATGGCGTGCCGGTGACGGGTCCCGGCTCGGATCGGGGCATGGTGTTTCAGAAGTACAGCCTGTATCCCTGGCTGACGGCCGCGCAAAACGTGGCCTTCGGCATGCGGCTGCAGGGGCGGCCGGCGGCGGAGGTGCGGGAGCGCACCGGCTACTTTTTGGAGGTGGTGGGGCTGGCGGATGCGGCCCGGCAGCTGCCGCGGGAGCTGTCCGGCGGGATGCAGCAGCGGGTGGCGATCGCCCGCGCCCTGGCCGCCGCCCCGAAGGTGCTGCTGCTCGATGAACCGTTCGGGGCTTTGGATTTGCAGATCCGCGAATCGATGCAGGAATTCCTGCATTCGCTGTGGCGCCGCACGGGCCTCACCGCCCTGCTGATCACCCACGACATCGAGGAGGCCCTGCTGCTGGCCCAGCAGATCCATATCCTGGCGCCGCGCCCCGGTCGGATCCTGCGCTCGGTGGTGGTGGATCTTCCGCCGGGCGAGCGGGCGGCGCTGCGCCTGCGGCCCGACTTTCTGGCGCTGCGCGAGGATCTGGCCAGCTGCCTGCGGGGTTTTGACGACTCCCTCTCGATCTGAGGTGGAGCCGCCGTCGTTCCTGCCGGCCGGGCTTTACGGCTCCGCTGCGGTGGCGGAGGCGGAGGCGCGGCACTACAGCCCGCGCTTCTGGCATCCCCTGCTGCCGCAGGACGCGCTACCTGAGGGACATGCGCTGCCCGCATCGGGCGGTGGCGCTCCTCGCACCCTCCGCCTGCGCCGTCGCCCACTCAGACGGTGCCGCCAACGGCGAAGCCCAACCCTGCCGCCGCCTGATCTGCCCTTACCACGGCTGGACCTACGACCTCCACGGCCAGCTGCGCTCCGCTGCCCGCGAGGCCGATTTCCTCACCCCCTTCCGCCGGGACGACTGGCCGCTGGAGGCGTTGCCGCTGCAGGAGTGCGCCGGGTTGCTGTGGGGAGCGATCGCCGCGGATCCGCTACCGCTGGAGCAGCAGCTGGACCTGGTGCTCACCGAGGCGGGCGACGCGCTGAAGCAACCGCGGCAGCTGCTGGGCAGCCTGCACCGCTCCCTGGCCTGCGACTGGAAGATCGCCCACGAAAACACCCTCGACGACTACCACGTGGCCATCGCCCATCCCACCACCCTGCACCGCGACCAGGGCCCGGTGCGCCACTACCGCCATCGTCTCGGAACCTGGGCCAACCTGCTGGCCACGCCGATGGCGGGGTCGGAATTCCTCACCTTCGGTCTGCCGCCCTGGTTGCACCTGCTGCTCTGGCCCGACGGCCGCCTGGTTTGCGTTCAGTTCCAGCCCGACGGGCCGGAGCGCTGCCGGCTGGTGCTCTGGCTTCTGGGGGACGCCGCCCTGCGACCGCAAGCCGCGGAATTGCTGGCCCAGCTGGAGGCGTTCCTGGAGGAGGACCGGCAGCTGATGGAGGCCGCCCAGGTGGGCTACACCGCCCGCCTTCCCTTTCGGCCCGGACCGCCCCACCGGCTGGAGCAGCGGATCGTGCACCACCAGGCGCTCTACCGGCAGCTGCTGGTGGACAGCGGGGCGTTTCAAACGGCGGCGGCGGGCTCGTCCTGGTAGTCGCCGGGCTGGATGCTCAGGTACACCCCTTCCCGAAACAGGGCCTGCTTGGCAGCCGCATCGCCGCTCGCTTCGGCGGCCGCCCAGCGCTGCCGCAGCG
>JBIPMZ010000281.1:0-3420 GCA_044376165.1 Cyanobium sp. | reverse complement strand
GTGCGCCAGTTCCTCGCGGGCACCGTCGATTTCGGCGCCACCGACGAGCCGATCAAGCCCGCCGAGGCCGCCAAGGTGGCGCGCGGCGTGATTCAGTTTCCCGTGGTGGGCGGCACCATCGCCGTGGCCTACAACAAAGCCGACTGCCCGGCTCTCAATCTCACCCAAAAGCAGCTGGCCGCCATCTTCCTGGGGGAGATCAAGACCTGGGAGCAGCTGAAGTGCGGCAAGGGCCCGATCGCCGTGGCCCATCGCTCCGACGGCTCCGGCACCACCTTCGCCTTCACCAATTCCCTCTCCGCCTTCTCCCCCGCCTGGAAGAGCAAGGTGGGCGAGGGCAAGAGCGTCAACTGGCCCGTGGGCCTCGGGGGCAAGGGCAATGAGGGCGTCGCCGGCATCCTCAACAACACCCCCGGCTCGATCGGCTACCTCAACCAGGCCTTCGTGAAGGGCAAGCTGAAGGCGGCGGCCCTGCAGAACCGCTCCGGCGCCTTCGTCAAGCCCGGCCTGCGGGGCGGCCAGGCGGCCCTCGCCAACATCCAGCTCAACGACATGCTCGCCGGTGAGGACGCCAACCCCGCCGGAGCCAGCAGCTATCCGATCTCCACCCTCACCTGGATCCTCGCCTATCAAAAGGGCAACGGCGCCAAGGCTCCCACCATCCGGAAAGCCATGGAGTATCTCCTCGGACCCGGCCAGGCCCGCGCCGACGACCTCGGCTACGTGCCCCTGCAGGGCTCGCTGCTGATCCAATCCCGCCGCGCCGTAAGCCGCATCGGCAAGTAGGGCCCGCCGGCGGGGCCGCTCCCCCGGCCTCGCCCTACCCTTGCGGGGCCTCGCCTGGCGGATTTCCAGCAGCCGGCGACTTCTCCCCCGCATGGCCCCCGTCTCCCCCCACCGCCCCCGTTCGCTCCCGATCGTGGGTGGAACCGTGGTGGTGCTCGGCCTTCTGGCCGGGGCCTGCGCGGCTCCCGGTGGCGGTGGAGCGGGCCAAGGCCGGACCACGATCAGCGGCGCAGGCGCCACCTTCCCCGCGGCGGCGTACCAGGGGTGGTCGGCCGCCTATGCCCGCAGCACCGGCAACCGGGTGATCTACCAATCGGTGGGCTCCGGCGCCGGGGTGCGGCAGTTCCTGGCCGGCACCGTCGACTTCGGCGCCACCGATGAACCGCTCAGCGCCAGCGAGTTTTCCGGTGGCCAGGCCGGCAAGCGCGGGGCTCTGCAGATTCCCATGCTCGGTGGCACGGTCACCCCCGCCTACAACAACCCGGCCTGCCCCTCCCTCAAGCTCAGCCAGGCCCAGCTCGCCGCCATCTATCTCGGCAAGCTGCGCGATTGGCAGCAGCTGGGCTGCCCCTCCGGGCCGATCACCGTGGTGCACCGCTCCGACGGTTCCGGCACCACCAAGGCCTTCACCCGCTCCCTGAGCTGCTTTTCGCCCGAGTGGAAGAGCCGGGTGGGCAGCGGCAAGAGCGTGCCGTGGCCGGTGGGCATCGGCGCCAAGGGCAACGAGGGCGTCGCCGGCACCCTCGCCAACACCCCCGGGGCCATCGGCTATGTGAACCAGGCCTTCGTGCGGGCCCCGATCCGCGCCGCCGCCCTGCAAAACAAGGCCGGTCGCTTCGTGCTGGCCGATGGGAAGAGCGGTGCGGCGGCCCTCAGCCGCGTGGTGCTCGACAGCCGCCTGGGCGGCTCCGACTGCAATCCCGCCGGGGCCGAGAGCTTCCCGATCGTGGCCTTCACCTGGATCCTCGCCTACGAGTCGGGGCAGGGGCCGGCCAAGGCGGCGGCGGTGCGCAGCTTCCTGAACTGGGGGCTGGGGGAGGATCCCCAGCAACAGGCCAGCGCCTTGGGCTACGTGCCTCTTCAGGGCGAAGTGCTCGCCAAGGCCCGCGCCGCGGTGGCCAAGATCCGCGATTGAGGGCGGCCGGCAGTTCAGGGCCGCCGGCGCGCCTTATCCAGCCCTTAACCCCTCCCTTACCACCCCTTTGCCCGCCCGGTCGGTCGCGCTCCATACAGTCAGCCCGTTCCCCGTCCGACTTCGCCATGGTGTTTGCGCCTTCCCGTGCACCCGGCAGCCCTGACGGATTCCGCGATGTGCTCGAAGCCAGCTATCGCAAGCGCAATCTTGTGCACATGGCCGCCGGCAGCTCCGTTCCCCTGCTGCGCGATCACCTCTGGTTTGTGGTGCGGGGGATGGTCAAGCTCGGGGCCCTCACCATCCACGGCGACGAACTGATGCTCGGTCTGGCCGGTCCGAACGAGCCCTTCGGCGACCCGCTGGTGGGGGTCGAGGCCCACCAGGCCACCACCCTCTGCCCCAGCGACCTGCTCTGTTTCAGCCTGGCCGAGATTCGCCGCGAACCCGAGTTGGCGGTGGCCCTGCTGGAGGCCCTCAGCCAGCGCCACCGCCAGAGCCAGGCCCTGTTGGCCCTGCTGGGGCTGCGGCGGGTGGAGGAGCGGGTGCGGGGCTTCCTCGAATTGCTCGCCAGCGAGTACGGCCAGCCCTGTGAGCAGGGCCTCCGCCTCGACCTGCGCCTCACCCACCAGGACCTCGCCGGCGCCCTGGCCACCACCCGCGTCACCGTCACCCGGGTGCTGGGCCAGCTGCGGGAGGAGGGTTGGCTGGCGCTCGACGAGCGTCGCCGCCTGGTGATCGCGCCGCTGCCCCGCCGGTGATCCAGCCGTTCTGGCCCGCCCGACCCGGGGCACAAAATGGCCCCATGCCCCCCTCCCTGCTGGTCGTCGAGGACGACGACACGATCCGTGAGACGCTCCGCGATGCCCTCACCCTGGAGGGTTTCCAGGTCACGGCCTGCGGCAACGGTCGCGATGCCCTTCGCACCCTGCAGCGGGCCAGCGAAGCGGAGGGGGGGCAACCCTTCGCCCTGGTGGTGCTGGATCTGATGCTGCCGGGCCTGGGCGGTCTCGATCTGTGTCGGCAGCTGCGCCAGGGGGGCGACCGCACGCCGATCCTGGTGGTGAGCGCCCGGGACAGCGAGACCGATCGGGTGCTGGGGTTGGAGGTGGGCGCTGACGACTACCTGGTCAAACCCTTCGGCATGCGTGAGCTGGTGGCCCGCTGCCGCGCCCTGCTGCGCCGCAGCCAGCCCACCGAACCCTCCGGCGAGCGGGTGCTGGAGCACGCCAACCTGCGCCTCTATCCCGACGAATGCCGGGTCTGCCGCGACGGGGTGGAGGTGAACCTCTCGCCGAAGGAATACCGCCTGCTGGAGCTGTTCATGCAGCATCCGCGCCGGGTCTGGAGCCGCGACAAGCTGCTGGAGCACGTCTGGGGCCACGATTACTTCGGCGACAGCAAGACGGTGGACGTGCACATCCGCTGGCTGCGCGAGAAGCTCGAAGCCAACCCCTCCTCCCCCGAGCACCTGCTCACGGTGCGGGGTTTCGGCTATCGCT
>JBIPMZ010000039.1:0-12592 GCA_044376165.1 Cyanobium sp. | reverse complement strand
ACAGAAGTAGGAATCAAAAATCGGCCGCGACCGCAGCTCAAGGCTGAGGAATTCCGGCAAGATCGCGTCGATGCGAGGAATCAGATTCCAGGGAAGGATCTGTTCGCCCAGCCCACGCAGATCCGCCAAGGCCTGCTCGGCCGTATCGAAGTTGCCGCTGAACTGCTTGATGTCCGCCGCGATGTCCGGGGCGAAGGTGGCCATCAATGGGTTATCGGCAACGCCCGCCTCAATGGCGTGCTGCACGTTGTCGATCGTCTGCTCCAGCTGGGCCAGGATGAACAGCACCTGCTGCAGCCCGAAGCTGCCGCAATTCAGCGCATCGCCCACATCCTCAAGCGATTGGGCTCCCTCCTCAAAGGCCTCCTCGAAGGGTTCGAGCAGCTCTAGGGCCGCATCCCCCAGCTGTTCGGCCAGATCCAGCAGCAGCTCGGGCTGGAACTGCACATCCGCATCAAAGCCACTGGCCACGGTGAGGGCTCCGCCGCTGATCGCCTGGCCGATGTCCACCAGGTCCGGCCGCAGATAGCTGGTGCCGTTGCTGCCCTGCACCTGCAGATCCAGCCCCGCGGCGATGCTGGCCTGCAGCAGCGATTCGCCGGGGGCGCTGCGGGCGCTGAGACCAGCGAGAGACACCTGCAGATCGGAGATGTCGAGCCAGGCCTTGGCGAACAGTTCGGTGCCGCTGGCATTGAGCTGATCAAAGGCACTGGGATCGAGACCAGCCGGCAGGCTGAAGGGGAGATCGCCGGGGGCGGTGTCGAGCACCAGGAACTCACCAACCGAGCGGGCATCGAGATCGAAGCCGAAGCCGATCTTGGCGTCGACATCGATACCAACACTCCAGTCGGCCTTGATGTCGAAGGCGCCTGTGGGGATATTGATGTCAGCAAGATCGTTGATGAGCTGGATCAAGCTGTCGTCTTGTTCGCCGATGCTCCAATCAAGGCCATCGCCAAAGTTGAGCTCAAAAAGATAGAGAAGTGGCGTGCGCACCGCCGGATCGTGCTCCGGGCATTCGCCGGCGAAAGCATCGGGGCTGGCGCTTTCCACCAGGGTGAGGGTGATGTCAGCCAGGCCGGCTTCATCCATCGCCTGGTTGAAGCGGTTGGCCCATTCATCGGGGGGCAGGATGTTATCGGTGAAGCTGCGCACCGTGTTCGCCACCGTGGTGAAGCCAGCGCCGAGATCCTCGAAGCTGAAGCCCAGCGATTCGGCGATGCCGTTGATCACCGGATCGCCGCCGAGGTTGCCCACCAGGGCATCGCGTAGGGCTTCGATGCGATCGGCGAGGCCGGTGAGCATCGCCAGCCAGTTGGCTGGACTGAGGGCGCCTTCATCCAGGCCGCAGAGCGCCTCGTCCAGAGCGTCGCTGACGGCGTCGATGGCATCGTCGATCGCATCCACCGTGGAGCCGATCGGATTGCCGGCGAGCAGGAAATCGAGCAGTCCCTCGGGATCGAGCTGCAAGCTGCCGGCAGCATGAGCGGTGATCTCCACCGTGCGCAGCGGCACGAGTCCTTGATCGCCCTCCGTGGTGAGGGTGCCGTGGTACAGCTCAAGCGCGGCGGCCGCCTCCAGGCCGAGCAGGGAGCGGGCGTTGGGCAGCTCGATCAGCGCCGTGGCTCGCAAATCGGCGGAATTGAGGCCAGTGGTCCGCAGCCGCAGGCCACTGGGCAGGCTGGCGCGGTACACATCAACGGAGCCCACCTGGGCGAGCGCCAGCTCCAGGGTCACCGCCTGGCTGACCCCCTCCCAGCCGCTGCCGGTGTTGCGTTCGAGCAGATAGGTGCTGGCGCCCACGGGCTCGAGCCGCAGGGTGAAGGAGCCAGGCAGCTGGTCGTCATTCCTGTCCACCTTCAGCTGGCCAAGGGGGTTGGCTTCCGCCCCGGGGCCCGGCAGAGCGGCGAGTGAGAAGCTGAGCACTTCGCCGCTTTGACTGACCCAGCTGGCCGGCAGATCGCTGCTGGTGAGCTTGAAGCGATCGGGCCGCTGCAGGCGGTCGAGGCCGGCATCGAGGCGCAACAGCGCCTCGGCAAACACCGGGTCGTAGCCGGCGGGCGCGGTGTTGAAGCCCCAGAGATCCGTGGGGTTGCGGTCCACCCAGTTGGCATAGGGCAGCACGCCGCGGGTGTCGATGTAGAAGAGATCGGAGAGCTCGCTGGTGCGGCTGTCGTAGCCGGCCACCAGGCCACCATTGAGGCCGAAGGAGTAGCTGAACTCCGCTTCATAGCCCTCGGTTACCGAGCCGAGCACGTCCAGCAGGGGGCTGTCGCCCAGGCCATCGCCGAGCAGGCTCACCAGATCGGTGAGCCGCATGGTGGTGGAATCACTGATGCTTAACCCATCACCAAAGTCGAGCCGGTAAACATAGAGGTCTGGCGGGCAATCGAGGCTGGGTGGTGTGACGACCAGGCCACCCTGCACCGGCTCTTCACCCACGAACGACACCGCCACGAAGCGATTGGTCTGCTCGTTGAGCCTGGGGTCACCTGGAGGAGCGCTGGCAACGCTCGGCTGGTAGAGATTGCGCGGATCATTTTCGGGTAGAATACGAATGCGCAGGTCAAAGGTTTGGCCAGCCACGTTGTCGCTGCTGAACCGATCGCCGAGTTCAGCGGCGATCAGATTGAAGCTGGTGAGTGCGGCGGGTTGGCTATACTGCAGCCGATTCCCAGCGGTGGGTGCGTCATACACCGCGAAGCCCATGCGGTTGTTGTCCCACTCAAGCCAAACGGTGTTGGCATTCGCCGGTGACGCGGGAATGAAGAGATTCGGCTGATCGAAACTCACCGCCACCCGTTTGCGGCCGAAGGGGCCCTCCACACCCACGTTGTCGCCGAAGCTGTTCTGGGGGAGCTTGATCACCCAGGCGCCACTCACCAGGGCAGGCCCATTGCCAACACCGGCGGTGGCTGTGATCGACAGCAGCGGGGTGTCGCCGTAATGGCCAGCGAAGGCCAGCAGCTGGGTTTCGCTGATAATTTGCTTGTCGACCAGTTCGCCAAGGGCACCACCTAGGCGCAGCTTGGCCAGGGTGATGTTGGCGGCATCGTGTAGCTCGGCGGGGCTGACCGCGGCGGCGCGCTCGAAGCGCTCCTGGCTGAGATTGGCCTCATTCAGGCCACCGCTGTTGCTCACCTCCATCGGGTTGGTGGCCAGCTGCCACTCCCGCTCGGCACGGCGCAGCAGCGAACCAATGGCTTGATTGCGGGCACTGCCAGTGGTCATGGCGATCAGGTCCGCCGCCATGGTGGTCTTCAGTCCGACGCTGATTGACTGGTCGTCGGTGGAGGCGATCAGTTCGATCGCCCGCAGCGAGGGCAGGGCTCCTCCAGCGGAGGCCTTGAATTGTCGCCAGGTGTCGCTGACCTTGGCAGCCGTAGCGGCGCTGAGCTGATAGCGACCGCTCGCGAAATCCACCTGAGCGGTGGTGGGGCCCTGCTCCACCGTGACCGCGCTGGCGGTGGAGCGAAAGAACGTCAGCTCCTCAAGGCGAGCAGCATCGCTGTAGAGCTTCAGTTTGCCCGGGCCGCTCGTCTGGCCGACCGCATCGGGCTCAGCGCGGTAGAAGTAATGACCCGAGATCGTTTCGCCAGCGACCGTCTGGAGTGGACGGGCGGGATCGAGCTGATCCACCTGCACGCGCAACGTATTGATGATGTCGGCACCGGCCACCGCCAGGCCGATGCTGCCGCCGCCGGCAGCGATCCTGGCGCTGAGCCGTGAGCCGCCGCTGGCGGCGTCGTAGAGGGCGAAACCGCTGCGCTGCTCATCCCAGGCCAGCCAGATGCTGGTCTCCGCCACCGCGGCGCCGGCACTGTTGTTCAAAACCAGAGCGTTGGCGCTGTCGCTGATCGAGGCGCGGAAGCGTCCGCCGGCATAGCCGAAGCTGCCATCGGCGAGCTTGATCACCCAGGCCTGGTTGCCGCCGGCCTCCACGGCAGTGAAACGCTCCAGGTTGATGCTGAGATTGATGTCCTCCTGGCTGGGCATGAAGGGAGCGACATCGCTCAGCCGAATCCAGCTGCCTTCGCTGCCGCTGGCGAAATCGTTGTCGCGGCTGAGGAACACCTGCGGCTGGATCTGCAGGCCCTCCTCGTCGCAGCAGCTGGTGGAAGGGTTGGTGGGTTGGGCGAGCAGGCTGAGATGGATATCGAGATCGTTTTGCTCGAAGATCGCATTGATGCTGGTCACGAAACCTTCGGCGCTCAGCCAGCGGTCGCGGAACTCAGCCACGTCATCGGTGATGGCGTTGAAGCGATCCGCCAGGTCGGAGGCCTCGGCGAGCCAGTCGGTGGGCACCCAATCCGGCAGGGCATCGGCGCGGCTTTCCAAGGCGTCGACCTGGCTGGAGAGCTGGCCCGCCAGGCGGTCGATGGTGTCGATGAAGCCATTCACGAAGGCGAACCAACCGGCGGCGCACTCCGGCAGGGCCAGATCGTTGAATCCATCGAGGGCCGACTGGATCTGGGCGGTGAGGGCCAGGCCGGCCTCGCGGGCGTCGTCGGCCACCGCGCCGGCGAGGGCGAGCAGATCGGTCTCGCTGAGGTCGAGGGTGACGCCCCCCTCCAGTTGGGGTGCGGGCAGGGCGCTGAAGGGCTGGGGCACCACCCCCTCCGCGATCAGGTCAGTCCCGAGGCCCAGATGGAGGCTGAAGGTGCGGGCTGGATCGCCGATCTCGCTGAGGCGGTACAGCCGCGGGCTGCCGTTGTCGTTCTGCAGCAGCGGCGTGGAAAAGCTGAGCTCGGTGAGGCGCAGGGAGGCGGCGATCGCCAGCTCCTGCTCCGCCAGGCTGGGCTGGCTACCGGAGGGCAGAGCCAGGGCGAAGAAATGGTCCTGGGCGAGGTTCGGCCAGAGGCCGGTGGGCAGGGCGGCGGCGGTATCGACCAGCCGTACGCCGGTTTCACACGATTCCAGGATCGCCAGGCTGCCGCCGGCGGCCAGATCGAAGCGGAAGGAGGCGCTGAGATCGCCGATCACCAGCGCGAGGATGTCGCTGAGCACATCGCCCACCTGGCTGCCCTGGCCGGCGAGGGAGCTGGCGAAGCCGGCGGCATCGAGGCTGATCGTGCGCTGGATCGTCAGGTCATTGGTGGGTGTCAGTTCGTAGCGGTCGGTGGCCGCTAGGCCGCTGCCCACGGTGCTATGGCTGAGCCGCAGCGGGATGTCGGCGCCACCGAACAGGCTGTTCACCCGCGCCACCAGGGCGGCCGGATTGAGGAAGGTGTCCTGGAAGCCGCGGATCGCCTCGCTGATCCCCACCAGCCCGTCGCCTAGGCCATTGAGCAGGGCGGCGGGTTCGGCGGGGATCCAATCGGGCAGGCGGTCGAGGATGTCGCCACCGGCCTGGAAGCGGCCCCCCACGGAGGCCACCAGATCGGCGATCGCCGGCAACAGGGTGCGCCAGCAGGCGAGCTCTTCGGCGCTCGGCAGATCGATTCCGCTGAACAGATCATCCACCTGCTCCAGCAGCGCATCCCCCAGTTCGCCGGCCAGCTCGGACACCAAATCCGTGAGTGGCTCCACGGCGAGATCAAGGTCGAGCCGCAGCCCCGCCGCGATCGCCAGGCTGGAATCGCCCACCAGCACCAACCCATCGCTGAGCTGGCTGGTGCTGCCCGGGGTGCGCCGCTGCAGATCAAGGGCAGCGCCGACGTTGAGGCTCAGCACTTCGCCAGGGTTCTCCAGCCGCACGCTCTGGGGCTCGCTCAGGCCGGGCACGGAGGCGCTGATCTCCAGCTCCTCCAGCTGCAGCCGCAGCTGGGCCGCGAGCTCGGCGTTGGTGGGGTCGAGGGCCTCGCCAACGCTGAAGCTCAAGGTGTGGCCGGCGTCGGGATCGCCGTCGGGCCAATCGCCGCGCGGCCGGTTGAGGCCGATCGTGTCCACATAAAGGAAGCGATCGAAGCTGGTGGCGCGGGTGTCGTAGCCGAACACCAGCCGGCCATCGACATCGAAATCGAGGCTGAAGCTGCCCGCCACGTCGGCGTCCACCAGGGAGAAGGCGGTGTTGAAGGCGGCGCCCAGGGCCGGGCTGAGGCCGCCCGCCAGGGCGGTGAGATCGGCGCTGCCGAAGGCAAAGCGCCGATCGAGCTCGCTGCCTTCGGCGAAGGCAAGCTCATACACGTAGAGCGCCGGATCGCAACCGGCCGGCGCGGGGGTCTCCACCAGCAGCTCGGTGGCGCTGCCGGGGCGAAGGCCCAGGGCCACCTCCACGAAGCGGTGCTGGCGGTTGGGCGGCTGGGCCGTGCCGGGATCGTTCTCGGGCAGCAGGCGCAGGCTCAGGCCCTGGGCCGACGCATCGCCGAGCAGCAGCAGGTTGCCGGGCCGGTCGCTGCCATCGGCGTTGCGGAAGCGGGCGATCGCCGCATCGAGGTCGCCGGGGCTGAGGGCGCCGCTGTCGAGCAGCTCGCGCAGGGCCGAGAGGGCGCGGGCCTGGGCCAGCTGGCGGTTGGCCGGATCGCCCTGGGCACCGCTCGCCTCGCCGGGGATGAGGGTCTCGTCCCACTCGCGCAGGGCCCGCTGCAGCAACGTGTGCAGGCGCCGGTCGACACTGCCGGCGCTGGCCAGGCCGGTGATCAAGGCGTTGAGGTTGGTGGTGAGGGCGTTGGACACCCCCTCGTCGTCGGTGGAGGCGGTGACCAGCATCCGCCGCTCGCTGGCCGGCAGCTGGGCGAAGGGCAGCAGCGCCCGGCGCAGCGCCTCGCGATCGGCTGGCAGGAACTGGTAGGCGCCGCTGTCGAAGTCGTTGGTGCGCTGCTCCTTAAGCGTGATCGCCGCCGTGCCGCGCCGCAGCTGCACGTTCTGGCTGCTGGAGCGCAGCTGCACCTCCGCTGGCTGGCCGCCGCCGGCCGGGGTGAGGGCATAGCTGAACGCCTCACGGGCGCCGAACGGCAGCCAGGTGGAGCCGCCATCGCGGCTCAGCTGCAGATCACCCCCCGGCGCCAGGTAGGACACCCGGCCGCTCTGGCCGCTGCGCAGGCTGCCGCTGGGCAGGTCGAGCACCAGGGTCTGGGACGCACCGGGCTTGAAGCTCACCGCGGCAGGCACCACCGTCCTGCCGTCCACCACCACCACGAAGCGGCCGGGATCGAGGGCGCTGCGGGCCGGATCCAGGCCCGCCACCACCAGCTCCAGCCGCTGGCCGCCCGCGGCGCTGGCGGCGCGATCGAGGAAGGGAGCCAGGGCGTTGCCGCTGGCATCGCGCAGGGCGGCGGCATCGAGCCGGTGCACCACCAAGCTGGCGTCGGCCGCCAGACCGGCCGGCAGGGCCAGCCGCAGGGTGCCGTCAGCGCCGATGGCACTGTCTGGGTGCTGGAGATCGGGGCTGCGCAGCAGGCTCGGGGCCGGCACCTGCAGCGGCGGATCGTCGCAGCAATCGTTGGGGGCGGGGTCGGGCCGCGCCAGCAGGCGCAGGCGCAGGCTGAGGCCAGCCTCGGCGAACAGGCCGTTCACCAGGCCCACGAACCCTTCGGCGCTGAGCACCTGGGAGCGGAAGCGATCCAGTTGCTCCACCACCTCGCGCAGGCCATCGGCCACGCTGGTGGCGGCATCGCGCGCCTCCTCCGGCAGCCAAGAGGGCAGCGCCGGCAAGGTATCCAGCCGGATGGAAAGATCGCTCACCAGGCCGATGAAGCGATCCACGAAGGCGAGCCACTCCGCTGGACAGCCGCCCGGATCGGTGAGGCTGGAGAGGGCGCCGCCGATCGCCTCCAGCTCATCGCTGACGGCCTGACTGAAGGCGTCGAACAGCGTGGCGAGATCACCATCCCGTTCGAGGCGCAGGCTGAGGGCGGCATCGCCGCGCAGCTGCAGGGCCTCATCCAGCTCAGCCAGGGGCAACAGGCCCGGCGCCAGGCGCGGGTCACCGCCGCTGCTGTAAAGATCCAGGTAGGCGGCGCCATCCAGGCGCACCAGCTGGGCCAGATCGATGCCGGCCAGCCAGCCCGGCAGCACCTCCCCGGGGGCGAGGGCGATCGAAGCGCTGAAGCACGCCAACAGTTCGGCCCGCTCACCGTCGAAACCATCGAGCTGGGGCAGCAGGGTGGCCCAGTCGATGGCGGAGCCGGAGCCGAAGGAGGCGGCCCCCAGGGCCGGGGCGCCGGCCAGGGGGCCGTTGGTGTCCAGCAGCAGGGCGTGGTCGCCCAGCGGCGAGGCCAGATCGATGCCGAAGCGCAGCACCCCCTGCAGCTCGGCGCTGAGGTTGGCGGAAAGGCTGGGCAGATCGGGCGGGGCGATGCCCAGGGCCGACTGCAGCAGCTGCTCGATCGGCAGCGGCAGCGTGACGCTGGTGCGCATGCCAGAGAAATCGAGCTCCAGCCAGTAGGTGGAGCCTGCCGCCGGCAGGGCGGTGAGGTTGGGCAGGCTGCCGCGCACCTCCACCCGCCGCTCGCCCGTGAGGCCGAGAGGAGTGTTGATCGTGCTGTCGACCAGGGTTTGCAGCCGCGCCACCAGCTGCTGGGGCAGCACGGGCCCGAGCTCCAGCAGGCCAGCCTGCAGATCGCGCAGCGGATCGCTGAGCAGGGCCGCATAGCGCTCCCGCTCGGTCTCGCTCAGCAGCGGGGCAAGCGCGGCGGAATTGAGCAGGCCGCCCTCGAGCTGATCGGCCACGGCATCGGTGAGCAGCACCAGCCCGCCGAGCACACAGCGGAGGGTGGAGAGATCCCAGCTGGTGAGACCGGCCAGGGCCGTGCTGTTGCCATCGCGGATCGCCTCCAGCACCTGGCGGCCGTAGGCGTCGAAGTCGAAGCGACGGATGGCGGTCCATACCCGCGGGCTGAGATCGGCGAGCTGCTGCCAGCGGTCGAGATCGCCGGCGGGGAAAGCGGCGAGGATCGGCCAGGCGGAGGGATCGAGGCGCAGGATCCGGTCAGCGGTGGCCTGATCAAGGTCGGCGAACCAGCCGTAGAGAGCCTCGTTGGCCGCCAGCAGGCCGGCGGCGGTGGCGCGGGCGGCCGGGTCGGCGAGCAACGGCGGCAGGCCATCGAGCAGGTCGACGGCGCAGATCAGATCGCAGAGATCGAGATCGAGATCGAGATCGGTGCGCTCCACCAGGTTGACCAGATCGAGCAGGGCGCCGGGCACCGCCGCCAGGGCCGCCGCGCTGGCGATGCTGTTGCCGATGCCGCTGAAGCGGAAGCCATCCTCCGGCGCCAGCCAGAGCGGCAGTAGCGACACCGCCGGATCGCTCAGGGCCGCCAGCAGCTCGCCGCTGATGCCAGGGACAGTGCCGCTGCGCAGGGCCTCGGCCGCCTCGCGGCTGGCCATGCCCTCGCGCAGCAGGGGCTCGAGCTCGGGGATGCGATCAAGGATGCGGCTGAACATGCCGGCATCGCCGCCGGCCTGCAGGAGGTTGTCGTAGCCCCAGAGCAGCAGCCCCGCCGCCAGGGCCTCGCCGCTAGCGCCCTCCCAAAAGAGCTCGTCAGCGGCATTGCCCTGCGCGCTGTCGGGGAACAGCAAGCCGAACAACAGCCGCAGATCCTCGACGCCGTAGGAGGCGGTGAACCGGCAAAGCAGATCGCCAAGATCGAGGCTCAGGCCGTTGTCTCCGCCAGGGTTGTCTCCGCCAGGGTTGGCGCCGCTGCCGGAGTGGGTCCAGCTGGTGTTGAGGGTGCCGCCACCGGCCAGACGCCGTTCCAGATCGAGATCGGCCCGCACGAAGCGGGCGGCGGGATCGCGGGGTGAGGTCCCCTGCTCCCAGGCGAGGCTGTAAGTGGCGTCGCTGTAGCGGCGCTCGCCGGCGTTGGCCACCGGCAGGCGGGGCACCGGCGGCAGCAGCAGCTGCAGCTGGGGTTGATCCAGGCCAGGGAGGGTGTCGAGGCGCTCCAGCAGGTCGCTGCGCATGGCCTCGGCGCGGGCCACCGCCAAGCCGCGGTTGCTGCCCTCGTAGCCGAGGTTGAGCAGCTTGGTGCGCAGCGACGGCGTGAGCGGTTCGGGATCGGTGGAGGAGCTGATGCGGACGTCGCGCACCGTCTGGTTGCCGGCGGCGATGGCGGCCACGATCCGATCGATCTCCGCCCGCTCGGCGGCGGGCAGCTGGAAGGCGCCGGATTGGTAGAGATTGTTGATGTCCTGCTGGGCGTGAACCACCGTCTCCTGGTCGGCGCTGAGCCGCAGGCGCCCCACCGGCTGGCCGGCCACGTTCACGCCGGCATAGACGTCGAAGAGGTTGCTGCCGGGGGAGCTGGGCCGCAGGAACAGCTCCTGGGGACGCCCCTCGTTCCAACCCCGGGGCACAGCACTGCCCTCGGCCAGGCGCGGCAGGCGGGTTCCAGGGCTGAGGGTGAACGTCAACAGCCGCCCGGCGCCGATGTGGGCCCCCAGGCCAGGGTCGTCGAGGCGCAACTGGCTGCTGGCGATCTGGAAGGCGCCCAGATCGATGCTGACGCTGCTGCGAATCGGGATGCCGGGGGTGGCGCCCTCAGCGGAGCTGCCGGCAGCGGCTGGAGACATCAGCTCCCGCAGCAGGCCGAGAAAGTCGTCCACCAGGGCGGCCAGATGCAGCAGCTGCTGGCGGTGCAGCAACCAGTTGAGATCGCCGCTGTCGTCGAAGTTGCCCTCGCCGCCGCCAAAACCCGCCATCACGGCGCCCTCTGTGGTCTCCGCCACGCCGAACCGCTGCAACCCGAGGGAGTCGGGACCTGGGGTAGGCAGGGCCCGCAGTTGCAGGGGCTGCTGGTTGTCCACCAGGTGGATCAGCTGCTCCCCCGCACCCTCGGCCAGGCCGGTGAGGGCGGTGATCCCCAACAGATAGCCGCCGTCGTTACGCAGGCGCAGGGCCTCCAGCGTGCCCTCAGGCACCACGGGATTCGCGCCATTGCCCCCGAGGCCGGCCGCCAAGCGCAACATGCCTTCGGCGAAGATGCGCCCCTCCTCGCCGCGGGGTTCGGGGAGCCCGAGCAGCTCCTGCAAGGTGTGGCCGGCCTGCTCCAGGAGCATCTCGGCCAGATCGAGCACGGTGGCGTTCTCGGCCCAGGCGCGATTGATCAGCAGGTCGCCACCGCCGGATCCGTTGCCGCTCCACCCGGCGGTGAAGCCGGAGAAGCGATCTTCCACGCTGCGCTCGGCGCCGAGCACCACCGGTTCATCGGCCGGGGCGCTGAGGCTGGGGAAGAGCTCATTGAGCTCCAGCGGCTTCTCCACCAGCCGGGGTGGCGCCGCCAAGGCCCCGGCGCCCTCGAACAGGCCTGGAAGGGTTGTGGTGAGGGCGGTTTCGAAACCGCTGGCGCCGCCGCGCGCCAGCTGGCGCAGCAGGGCTCCGGGCGACTGGCCCCCGGGATCCAAGTCGTAGGCCTGGCAGAGCAGGCGTTCGATCGCCTCAGGCCGTTCCGTCCACAGCTGGCTCAGCCAGCCCTGGGCCAGAAGCCTGGCCTGGGCCAGCCGGGAGGTCAGGCTGCTCAGCACTGGAAGGCTGGCGGTCATGGTTGGCGGGAGCGAGTGGATAGGGCCAGGAGCCCGGGCGGGCTCAGGAACGGGCGGGGCGCTGGCTTGCGGCCTGGGCTGTACCGGGCCAGAAGGGGCGGGGGGCCTCAGCCTTGGCTGGGGGGCTGGTTGGCCGCTTCGGGGTTCTGCAGGCGCTGGAAGGCTTCGGGGTTCTCCACCGCCAAGCGCAGCTGGGCAGCCAGGGCACGGCGACCCACATCCATGAGCGCCAGCTGGTTGCGGATGCTTTTCATCTCCTCCTCGGAAGCGCGGATCGCTGCCACCAGCTGCTTGGCGGGTTCCGACAGGCTGTCGTAGGCGTATTGCTTGCCAGCCAAGGTGATCGTGGGCTGCTGGCTTTCGGTGGAGGGGGTGGAGGAGTCCAACGCTGTGGGTGATGGTGCAAATAGCAATTTAGTATTTTTCTCGATGAGTCCATCAAGCCGATACTCAAGTTTGCAATCCTGATCCAACGGCATTGCAGGGGTTCTTCTCGCTTCAGCCGGGTGAATCGCTACCATCACACGCCAGCGTTGCGATGTTGCGGCGGACACAGCAGCGCCACCGGCGCCCCAGCACTGCGGCATCACGGCTCCAACGCTCCATCTCTCCAGCGCCGCTGCCCTGGCTGGTTCAGCGGGGGCGAGGGGGCGAGGCGAAGGGGGCATGGCCTGGGGATCGCGGAGCCCGCTGGCCGGCAGACAATCATCAGCTTTTCATTCTGCGCTCATTTTTTCTTCCTTTCCTCCGGTCATTTCCCCAGCGTGAGCCTCGCGGGCAGCCGGCCCTTGCCCCTGGAGAACCAGGGGATGGGGCACTTGATCACGGCGCTAGATCGGGGGGGTGTCCGACCGTGGGGCGACCTGATTATCGCCGTTGGAGGGTTGACGCCCCAGGGCTGTGCCACACGAGCACACCTGGATGGAGGCCATCCTGGCCAGCGATTCAGGCACACCAGGATTCCCGCCTGGCCGGCCTGATCCGTGAGGCGGATCCCGGGCCGGAGGACCGCTCGCCAAGCCCGTGCCCCAACCGCCAGCTCTAGGGTGAAACGTCCATGCCGGGCTGAGGATGCAGGGGAGCAGCGCACCGCCGCCCAGCACCAACATGGCTTTTGCGCCCATGCCGACGTTCCCGTCTCGGGGGCTGGTGGGTTTCGCACTGCTTATGG
>JBIPMZ010000280.1:0-3430 GCA_044376165.1 Cyanobium sp. | reverse complement strand
GAGCCGCCGTAGTTCACATCCAGCACGGCCCATCCGCGGCTGGTCCAAAACTGGATGGCGGGATTCAGCCCCGTGCGCGCCATGCCCGTGGGTCCGCTATGGGCGCGGAGCAGCAACGGGCCGGTGGGGTCGGCGCCCCCCGCGGGCGGATAAAACCAGGCGTGGGTGGGGCGGTCGCCGTAGCCGGCAAACCAGAGGGCTTCCGGCACGCTCACCGCTTCCGCCGCCAGGGCCATAGGGGCGGCCGCCGGGGTGTGGCGCCAGGCCCCGCTCTCGATCTCCAGCTCCAGCAATCCCGAGCCGTGGCGCGCTCCGGCGGCAATCGCCGCCAGCCGGCCGTTCGCCGCCACCGGCGTCTCCAGATCGTCGAAGGGCAGCTCGAACGGCTGCCACGGCTCCGCTTCCCCCACCCGCACCCGCCCCAGCTGCCAGCGACCCTCCCGGCAGGCGCTGGCCACCAGCCGCGCCCCGTCCCACGCGATCGTGCGCAGCCCGTAGCCCCACGCGGGCTGGCCGAATTCCGCCGCCATCGGCAGCAGCGGCTCCCACTGCGGCGCAAGCTCCGGCGCCAGCGCTTCGGCACCGGCCCAGCGCTCCAGGTTCCACCAGCCGCTGCGGTCGTTCGCCACCACCAGATCCGGCCCGGCCCACAGCGGCTGGAACACCGACACGCCCCGCCCCTCCTCCGGGCCGGAGCCCGCCACCGGCCGGGCCGCCACCAGCCGGCCGTCCTCCTCCAGCCGCCCCAGCCACAGCCGGCTTCGCTCCCACGGCATGTGCGGCTGCTGCCACTCCACCCAGGCCAGCTGGCGGCCCGTGGGGCTGAGCGCCGCGTAGCCGCAGAAATCCGCCGGCTCCCACAGGGTCACCGGCGCACCGCCCGCCAGGGGCACCGCCACCAGCCGGTCGCGCCCCCCGCTCTCCATCACCCCGAGCCAGCGCCCGCGGCGGGCGTCGATCAACCCATCGGCAAAACCCCGCTCCTCTCCGGCGGCGGCGGGGGGCGTGAGGGGGTGCGGGGCGGGCGGCGGCGCCTCCGGATCGCCTGCGGCACCCGACAGCTCCAGGCGCCAGAGGCCCCGATCCCCGTCGTGCACAAACACCGCCGTGTCGCCCGCCAGGCACCAGGCGCCGCCGCCGTACTCATGGACGCGGCTGCGCAGGTTCCAGCTCCCGGGCGTCAGATCCCGCGGCGCCTCCCCCGGCCGGCGGCGCAGCAGCAAGGTGGTGCGCCCCCGCTCCGCAGGCCGCTGCTCCAGCCACAGCAGCCGCTCTCCCCACCAGCGGGGCTCCCGCCAGCTCGGCCGGCCGCCCACCGCCGCCGCCGCCGGCAGCGCCCCCTCAACCCCGGCCGATGGCGGCCCCGGCTCCCTCTCCTCCCCCTGGCTGCCGATTCCCAACCGAGTGCGGCTTCTAGAATCCATTCCAACCCCTCAGGAGACCCCTTGGCGCGCAGCTTCGCCCAGATGGCCCGGTCCGCCGAGCAGGGCAGGAGCACCGTGCTCGTGCCCAAGGACCCCCTGCCGGAATCCCCCCTGCCCATTCACACCCTCGGCGCCCGCGAGCTCCGCACCCCCGCCCGGCGCATCAGCAAGGTGGATGAAGGGGTGCGCGATCTCGTGCGCGACATGCTGCGCAGCATGTATGGCGCCAAGGGGATCGGCCTGGCGGCGCCCCAGGTGGGGGTGGCCAAGCAGCTGCTCGTGATCGACCTCGACCTCGAAGAGGCCGCCACCCCGCCCCTGGTGCTGATCAACCCCGAGATCACCGCCACCGGCCCCTCCCTCAACACCTACGAGGAGGGCTGCTTGAGCATCCCGAAGGTGTACCTCAGCGTGGTGCGCCCCTCCATGGTGGAGGTGAGCTTCCGCGATGAGCTGGGCCGGCCCCGCAAGCTCAAGGCCGACGGCCTGCTGGCGCGTTGCATCCAGCACGAAATGGACCACCTGCAGGGGGTGCTGTTCGTCGATCGCGTCACCGACGAACTGAGCCTCAACCAAGAACTGCAGCAGCATGGCTTCGCCCGCGACCACGTCCGCCCGATCCGCTGATGCCGATGAAACCCCTGGCCGGGCTGTTCCTCGCCCTGGCCTGCCTGTGCGGCATCGCCGCCACCGGCTCCGTCTTCGAGCTGGCCTACGGCGATCCCGACCTCGGGGTGGGCCTCACCCGCGGCATCCTGGCCGCCACCCTTCCCGGCACCGTGCTGAGCCTGCTGGTGGCGATCCGCATCAACCGTCCCGCTTGAGCGGCTCCTTCCTGCCGGGGCCGCGGCCGGAGCTCGGATTGGGCCATGCCCGCCGACGGGCCCCCGGCTGGCTCCATACGATCAAGGGCGCTTCGGTGCACGACCTGTGACCTTCGCTACCTTCTTCCGCTGCCTGCCATCCCCCCGGCCCCACCGGGTGGGCTTGGCCTGGGCGGGCGCTGTGCTGGGTGCGGCCTTCGCCGTCGCCCCCTCCGCCCGCGCCCAGGCCCTCTTCCAGGCCGGGGAACTCGACCAAAACCGCTTCGTGCTGGTGGCGGCGCCGATCGGCAAGGGGGAGAGGTCGCAGCTGAACATCTACGAGCAGATCCTCCCGAGCCGGGCCTGCTTCGCCATCGGGGAGGGGCGGCCCGCACCGGTCAACCCCCTGCTCACCACCTTTGACTTCACCGGCATCTGCGGCCGCTACATCGATGCCAACGGCTACTCCCTGCGCGTGGGGGGAACCGACCTGGCCACCACCTACCGGCTGATGGTCTCCCGCTCCGGCAACGACACCCTGTTGCTGGCCGTGCCCACCCGCGGCAGCGGCCCGGAGATGGTGGTGGCCCGCAGCGGCGGCATCGCCAGCGGCTTCCTGAAGCTCGAGATGGAACCGGGCTGGCGCCTGATGCGGCGCCAGTTCGGCGGCCGCGCCCTCGGTCATGTTTACCTCTACAACGACGGGGTGCCGGCCCCGGGCGGCAGCAGCGCCACCAGCGCCCTTCCCGCCCCCGCCCTGCCTTCGCCCGCCCGGCCCTCCCCGGTTCCGGCACCGGCGGCTCCGGCCCCGGCCGTGGCTCCTGGTGCTGCCCCCGCTGCCCCCGCTGCGGCTCCGGCCACCCCGCCCCGCGGTCGCGCCTCGATGCGCTAATCCCCGCCGGGGCCGATTGGTAAGATCGACCACTACGCAAGTTCACGCAGCTCTTCATGACCCAGGTCACCGTCGGCGAAAACGAAGGGATCGAATCCGCCCTGCGCCGCTTCAAGCGCCAGGTGTCGAAGGCCGGCATCTTCGCCGATCTGAAGCGGCTGCGCCACCACGAAACCCCCACCGAGAAGTACAAGCGCAAGGCCCAGCAACGCCGCCGCCGCCGCTGATCCCCAGCGCCCCCGCGTCCGGCCGCCGCCGGTGGGCGTGCGGCCCTATCGCGATTCCCCCTCCGCCCGCAAATCGAAGCTGCG
>JBIPMZ010000038.1:0-12620 GCA_044376165.1 Cyanobium sp. | reverse complement strand
CCTGCTCCGGGCGGAGTGGGAGGCCGACCGTCCTCCAGGGGATCGTCCACCCGGCGGCCGTGCACCCGGCGGGGGTTCGCCCGGCGAAAGCCCGCGGCGGCGGCGGCACCAAAAAGCCCCGGCCGGAGCCGGGGCGGGGGAGGAGGCGGCCATGGGCGCCGCCGCGGGGGAAACCCATCGGTGAGGGGACCGGGGAGCCTCCCTTTCCCTTCTCACCAGAGACCGCGCACCGCTCCAGGGGCGGAAGGGGGAAGCGTCGTCCGGACCTGAGCCACGGGATCGGCCAGCTGGTTGGCCTGGATGCAGGCTGGCAGGAACACATACCACGACAGCAGCGAGGTGCACTGGGCGGTACCCGCCTGGCAACGGCCCTCGGCACAGATATTCTGCGCACCGGTGTAGGTATTGCAGAAATCCGCAAGGCGGAAATCGGTGGGGAGAGAGCGCATGATTCCCGCTGAGGAGATCGAGCCATCGGCGGCGTCTTTGAGGATCGCCGCGCGCAGGGCCTGAACCGCGTAGGTGTTCATGCTCCAGTAGGGGAAGTAGCTGTTGGTGGCATTCTTGAGGAACTTGACGCCAGCGCTGCTGTAGAGGAAGCGGGAGACGCCCACCAGATCGACATCGTAGGTTTTGTTCATGCCCTGGCGCACCTCGTCGGAGGTCCAGCCGGAGCGATGCAGGCCCCCTTCGAGACCGCGGTCGGTGACCTCACCGGTTTCCAGGAAGGTGTCGACCTGGTCTTGGCTGGTGGACCACACGGCACCGCCGGTGTTCCAGCGGATGGGCAGATCGTTGTCGACGGCAGCGGAGGCCGGCAGCGCGACGGCCGAGAGGGCCGTTCCCACGGCGAGACCGGCGAACAGACGCTTGAGCACGGGATGGGTTGGAAGGACTTCATTGGCAATGTAGCCAGCGCGGGGCGACCCGCCCACAGCAACAGCAGGGCTTCCCTGAATTTGGTGGAATTAACAAAGAGATCACCCCTCAGACCCAGCGGCAGCCCCCAGCGCCTCGCCCCTAAGCTCTCCTCTCACTGCGTCTCCAACCGAGAATGGAACTCCAGATCGGCGCCCCCGCCCCCGACTTCAGCCTGCCGGACCAGGACGGCCAGCTGGTCAGCCTGGCCTCCCTGAAGGGGCAGCGGGTTGTTCTCTACTTTTACCCCAAAGATGATACGCCAGGCTGCACCAAGGAGGCCTGCAACTTCCGGGACAACTGGAGCGCCTTCGAAACCGCCGGCATCCGGGTATTCGGTATCAGCAAAGATGCCGCGGCCAGCCACGGCAAGTTCATCCGCAAATACGAACTTCCCTTCACCCTGCTCACCGACGCCGAGCCCTGCCCCGTGGCCACGGCCTACGCCAGCTACGGACTGAAGAAATTCATGGGTCGCGAGTCGATGGGGATGATGCGCCACACCTTCGTGATCGATCCGGAAGGCAACCTGGAGCGCATCTACACCAAGGTAAAAGCCGAGACGATGGCCGATCAAATCCTCGCCGACCTGGGGCTGAGCTGATCCGGCACCAGGGCCGCCAATCCCTCCAGCGCCAAGGCGGGCCGGTGCTCCAGCACCCCCCCGCCCCCCGCCGCGGGCCCCCGCCGCCGCAGGGGCTCCAGCAGCAGCGGCCCGTCGCCCCCGGTCAGCACCAGCTGGCAGTCCGGCTCCAGGGCGAGGGCCGCCTCCCAGGCCTCCGCCACCGCCGCCGCCAGCCCCCGCACCACCCCGCTGCGCATCGCGGCAGCCGTGGCGAGGGGCCAGGCCTCCCCTTCAGGCATCTCCTCCCCCCCCGGCGGAGGGGGGAGCGGCGGCAGCGCGGCGGTGCCCGCCGCCATCGCCCGCCACTGCAGGGCGACACCGGCCATCAGACGCCCCCCCGCAAAGGCCCCGCTGCGGTCCACGCGGCTGAGGCTCACCACGGTGCCGGCGTCCGCCACCAGCACCGCTCCGCCCCGGCGCCGCCAGGCCTGCCAACCCGCCAGCGCCCGATCGATCCCCAGCCAAGGGGGGGCCGCCGTCAGGGGGACATCGGCCAGGCGGAGGCGGCGCTCCGGCGCCAGGCCCGCGCCGGCGGGCACGCTCCCCACCGCCGCCCAGGCGAGCAGCTGGGCGGTGGCCTCCCCGAGGGGTCCGCGGGCGGGGGCAGAGTGCCAAAGCTCCAGTTCCTGCGCCGCGGCCCCGGGAGCGGCCCAGTGCCAGCGGCTGTTGCCGATCAGCAGCCAACGGGCGGGAGAGACGCCGCCGCCCGCCGCACCGCTCACCTCAGATGCCCTCGCCCAGGTGGATGCCGCACTCCTCCTTGAGACCGGCGAAACGGGTGGAGCGGCCGCTTTGGCTGCCGTCATCGGGGGCGCTGGTGTGCCAGTCGCCAACGGTGGAATAGCCCTGGGCAAACAGCGGGTGCTGGGGCAGACCGTTGGCTTCCATGTAGTAGTAAACGTCGCGATTGGTCCACTCCAACAGGGGCCGCAACGACCAACGACCGCGCACCGCATCGAGCGGCTGCATGCCGCGGCGATGCTCGGTTTGCCTGCCGCGCACGCCGCTGGCCCAGCAGCGCACCTGCCACTCCGCCAAAGCCCTGTCCAGCGGCTCCACTTTGCGGATGCGGTTGTAAAGCTGCAGATCCTCCACCCGACCGGTTTCCCAGAGAAGCCCATGGCGGGCCTCCATCCGGGCGGGGCTGATCTCGGACTGCAACACCTTGAGGTTGAGGGGCAGCAGCGCCTGTAGCTGATCGGCGTAGTGGTAGGTCTCCGGGGGGAGGTAGCCGGTGTCGACCCACAGCACCGGGATGCCCGGCCCGGGGAGGCTTTCGCCCAGGCGACTCACCATGTGCAGCAGCACCGCAGACTGGATGCCGAAGCTGGTGGTGAGCACCAGGCCGTCCCCGAAGGTCTGCCAGGCCCAGCGCAGCCGGGCCTCCGCATCAAGCGGGAGGAGCTCCGCCCGCGCCCGCTCCAGATCCACGGGCTCCCCGTGGCGATCCCGGGGAAGCTCCGCCGCCCCAGCGGGCGTTTCGCCAGCCGCGGGCCCGTCGGAAGCGGCGAGCGCGGCCGCAGCGGAGCGGCGAGCAGGAACGGGAAAAGTCGTGGTTGCCATCCTCACCATGGGGCCATCTTCGCCCGCGGCCGAAACCCCTCGGTAGGGTTCTTAGCAGAGCCGGTCCCCGCCCCGCCTCGCCCCCCCCAACCCTGAGCCAAGCACCCCCCCTTCCCGACGAGCCCCCCACGGCCGACCGCCCCCCCCTTCGGGACACCGCCAAGGCGGTGGTGATCGTCGGCGGCGGTTTCGGCGGGCTCTACACCGCCCTGGCCCTGGCCGAGCAGCGGAACCATCCCCCGATCCTGCTGATCGAACCCAGCCCTCGCTTCCTCTTCCTTCCCCTTCTCTACGAATTGCTCAGCGGCGAGCTGCGCAGCTGGGAGATCGCCCCTCGCTACGACGACCTGCTGGCCGGCCGGGGGGTGGCCTGGTTGCAGGACCGGGTAGAGCGGATCGACCTCGGGGAGCGCAGCCTGCGCACCCACGCCGGCCGCCGGATCCCCTGGGGCCGATTGGTGCTGGCCTGCGGCGGCCAGGTGGACAGCTTCGGCATCCCCGGCGTCGACCGCCACACCCTCGGCTTCCGCACCCTGGCCGACGTGGAACGCCTTCAAGAGCTGATCGGACGGCTGCGGCGGGAACGGAGGCCCCTGCAGCGGTTGGCCATCGTGGGGGCCGGACCCACGGGGGTCGAGCTGGCCTGCAAGCTGGCCGATCTGGCGGGCGACAGCGCCCTGGTGGAACTGATCGAGCAGGGGGAGCAGCTCCTGCCCCGCAACCGCACCTTCAGCCGCGAGCAAGCCCTGCTGGCCCTGCAGCGCCGCGACGTGCGCCTGCGCACCCGCACCCGGGTGACCGCGGTGGAACCCGACCGCCTGCGACTGGTCGCCCGATCGTCTGCCGAAGCGGCGCGGGGCCCGGCGCCCGAGGAGGAGCTGCTGCCGGTGAGCGGTGTGATCTGGACGGCGGGGCTGCGCTTCCGCCCGCCGCTCCTGCATCCGGAGCCCCCCAGCGACGGCCGCGGCCGCCTCCTCTGCCACGGCGATCTGCGCCTGCGCGGCCATGACGACGTGTTCGTGGTCGGCGACCTGGCCAACCTGCCCGGCCCGGAGGATGACGACCCCCTGCCCAGCACCGCCCAGGTGGCCTTCCAGCAGGCGCCGGTGGCGGCGGCCAACCTGCTCCATTCCCTCGCCGAGGAACCCCTGGAACCCTTCCGCTTCCAGGAGTTGGGCGAAATGATGAGCCTGGGGGTGGGCGAGGCCAGCCTCACCGGCCTGGGGGTCAACCTGGCGGGGCCGGCGGCCTACCCGTTGCGGCGCCTCGCCTACCTCGCGCGCCTGCCGCGCCGCTCCCTGCAGTTGCGGGTGGCCGCAGGCTGGCTGGCCGACTGGAGCCGCACCGCCGGAGCGGCCCCGTGAAGGCGGCGGCCTGGCCCCGCCCCCGCGCCCTGCTCCTCGATGCCATGGGCACCTTGATCGCCCTGCGCCAGCCGCTGGGGGTCACCTACGCCGAGGCCGCCGCCGCCTTTGGGATCTCCGCAGACCCCGCAGCCATCGGTCGCGCCTTCGCGCAGCTCTACCCGAGCGCCCCGCCCCTCGCCTTCCCCGGGTTGGCGGGGGCGGAGCTGCAACAGGCGGAGATCCAGTGGTGGGGGGAGCGGATCGATGCGGTGCTGCAGGCCACGGCGGGCGTCGCCGCTCCGGCGGCCCTGCACCGCCGCCTGTTCGAGGCCTTCGCGGATCCGGCCCTGTGGCGGGTGTACGACGACGTTCCCCCGATGCTGGAGCGCTGGCAGGCGGCCGGCCTGCGGCTGGCGGTGGTGAGCAACTTCGATAGCCGGCTCGGCGGGTTGCTGGCCGGCCTGGGGCTGGCGAAGCGCTTCGGGCCGGTGGTGGTGTCGAGCCGGGCCGGGGCCGCCAAACCATCGCCCCGGCCCTTTCTTCTCGCCCTCGAGGCGCTCGGGCTCACGGCCGATCAGGCCTGGCACGTGGGGGACAGCCCCGAGGACGAGGAGGGGGCGCGGGCGGCGGGCCTGCGCTGCCTGATCGTGCGCCGCCCTTGAGGCAGGGGGTCCTGGCCGGGCGCACGGCGGGTCTGCGGCCGGCCGAGCGGCGGCGCTTGGAGCGGATCTGCCACCGCCGCCATCCCGCCGACGCGGTGGCCGATCGCCTCACCCTGCAGCGCCTCGCCGACGAGGCCGAGCGCCTCGAGCTGCCCCTCACGCTGGTGGTGGACGGGCGGGGGCTGTGCCGCCTGCTTTGGGTGGGGGGGCTGGAGCAGTCGGGCCGGCTGCTCGAACGGCTGCCGGGCTCGGAGCGGCGCCGCCCCGGCGACCTGCGCCTGCTCTCCTGCGGCGTCGGGGGCGGCCGCTCCCCCCAGCTCCGGCCCGACCCGCGCGAGGCGGTGGTGGGACTCGACCTGGAGCCGCGACTCTGGCTGCGCTGGGCGGCGCGGGCCGCCGCGGGCGGTGCCTGGCCCGCGGCGCTGTTCGTACCGACGGGCGATGGCCAGGGCGGCTGGAGCGTGGGGGCCGAGGGCGACCTGGGGGATCTCTGCGACCTGGATCCGGCCCTGCTGGCCGGGCCCAGCCGGGCGGAGAGCCTCCCCGCGCCGGCCAAGGAGGCGGGGGGGCGGGAGCGGGTGCTGCTGCTGGCGCTCTGCAGCGGTGATGCCCGGGGGGAGCGGCGGCGCATCGCCGAGCTGGAGGGGCTGGTGCGCAGCGCCGGCGCCAGCCCGGTGGGGGTGGTGGAACAGCGCCGCTCCACCCTCTCGCCCCAGACGATCTGGGGCGAAGGCAAGCTGCGGGAGGCGGCCCTGGAGGCTCGTCGGCTGGGGGCCGAGCTGGTGGTCACCGACCGGGAGCTGACCCCCGCGCAGGCCCGCAACCTGGAGCGCCTGCTCGATCTGCCGGTGAGCGACCGCAGCGAACTGATCCTGGACATCTTCGCCCAGCGGGCCGCCAGCGGCGCGGGCCGGCTGCAGGTGGAGCTGGCCCAGCTCCGCTACCGCCTCCCCCGCCTCACCGGCCGCGGCCTGAGCCTCTCCCGCCAAGGCGGGGGGATCGGCACCCGCGGACCGGGGGAGACCCAACTCGAGAAAGATCGCCGCGCCATTGCCCGCCGCATCGAACGGCTGCAGCGCGAGGTGCAGCAGCTGGGGGAGCACCGGGCACGGCTGCGGCGCGGCCGGCGGGGGGTGCTCCGCCTGGCCCTGGTGGGCTACACCAACGCCGGCAAGAGCTCCCTGCTCAACGCCCTCACCCGAGCCGGGGCGGAGGGGGCGGTGCTGGTGGAAGACAAGCTCTTCGCCACCCTCGATCCCACCACCCGGCGCCTTTGGCTGGGCTCGCCGGCGGCCTCGGGCGAGCCGCCGCTGCTGCTCACCGACACGGTGGGCTTCATCCGGGACCTCCCCCCCTCGCTGGTGGAGGCCTTCCGCTCCACGATCGAGGAGGCGCTGGAGGCCGACGCCCTGCTGCTGGTGGTGGACCTCTCCGATCCGGCCTGGCCGGAGCAGCTGCGCACCGTCGAGGCCATCCTCGATTCCCTCCAGTCCCGCGTGGCCCGCCAGGTGATCGGCAACCAGATCGACCGCTGCCCCGCCAGCGAGCTGGAGAGGGCGCGGGCGCTGGTGCCGGCCATGCTGTTTGTCTCGGCCACCGCCGGGCTCGGCCTGCAAGGGCTGCGCCGCCACCTGCGCCGCTGGCCGCCGCGGGGGGACAGCGGCCAGGGAGAGGGGCTTGTGCCAGCATTTGAACGCTGATTCACCGCTTGCGCCCCTTGCCCGCCATGGCCCTGCAGCTCGGAGACACCGTCCCCGATTTCACCCAGGATTCCCAGCTGGGACCGATCAACCTCTACGACTTTGCCGGCGATTCCTGGGTTGTTTTGTTCTCCCATCCCGCCGACTACACACCGGTCTGCACCACGGAGCTGGGCGAGGTCGCCCGGCTGCGGCCCGAGTGGGAGAAGCGCAACGTCAAAACCATCGCCCTGTCGGTCGACAGCGCCGAAAGCCACCGCGGCTGGATCGGCGACATCAACGAAACGCAGGCCACCACGGTGGACTACCCGATTCTGGCCGATGCCGATCGCAAGGTCTCCGACCTCTACGGGATGATCCATCCCCAATCCCTTAACAACCTCACGGTGCGCTCGGTGTTCATCATCGATCCGGCCAAGAAGTTGAGATTGCAGATCACCTACCCCGCCAGCACCGGCCGCAACTTCGACGAAATCCTGCGGGTGATCGACTCCTTGCAGCTCACCGACCACTACCAGGTCGCCACCCCCGTGAACTGGCAAGAAGGTCAGGACTGCGTGGTTGTGCCCTCGATTCCCACCGAAGCGGCCCGCGCCAAGTTCCCCAAGGGGGTCACCGAGATCCGCCCCTACCTGCGGATGACCCCCCAACCCAACCGATGATCCGGCGTTGAGCGCGCCAGGACGACGCCCCATGGTGAGCGGCGCGAAGCACTGGCGACATCGCCTGACGGTGCCGCAGTTCACGGTGGTCACCGGACTCCTGGTGATCGGCGCCGGGACTGTGCTGATGGCCTCCCCCTTGTGCTCCAGCGATGAGGTGGGGCTGTGGGAGGCCCTGTTCACCGTCACCTCGGCGATCACGGTGACGGGGCTGAGCATCATCGACGTCAGTCGGGATCTCAGCCCCGTCGGGCAGGGGTTGCTCGCTGGCCTGATCCTCACCGGCGGGCTCGGACTGATGGCGATCACCACCTTCCTGCAGGGCTTCGTGCAGGGGCGATCGGGGCTGCGCCAACGCCTCGACAAGGGTCGGGCCCTCGACGAGTTCGGGGTCGGGGGCATCGGCCCCACCTTCAACCAGATCCTGTTGATCGCCGCGGTGGTGATCGGCCTGGGAACCGTGGTGCTCTACGCCTTTGGCTTCGCCGACATCGCCAACCCGGGCCAGCGCCTGTGGGCCGCCCTGTTTCATTGCATCAGCGCTTATAACAACGCCGGCTTCGGCCTGTGGAGCGACAACCTGATCGCCTACCGCGGCAACCCGTGGGTGAACGGGGTCATCGGCTCGCTGATCGTGATCGGGGGCATCGGCTGGCGGGTCGCGAACGACCTCTGGGTGAACCGCTTTCGGCTTCAGCGCCTCCGCCGGCTGAGCTTGCACACCCGCCTGGTGGTGCGCACCACCCTCTTGCTGATTCTGGTCGGTGCGATCGGCCTGCTGTTCACCGAGCATTTCGCCACCGAGGGGATGGTGGCGAAACTCAGCCTCTGGGACAAGCTGCAGGTGACGCTGTTCCAGTCGATCACCTGCCGCACCGCCGGTTTCAACACGGTCCCGCTCAGCGTGGAGACGATCTCCGACGCCGGCCTGCTGCTGATGATCGTGCTGATGTTCATCGGCGCCAGCCCCGGCGGCACCGGGGGCGGCATCAAGACCACCACCCTGGCCGCCCTGATGGCCGCCACCCGTTCCACCCTGCGGGACGAGGAGGTGGTGGTGGTACGCCATCGGGAGCTGCCGGCGAAGGTGGTGCTGCGGGCCATCGGCGTGGCCATGGCCTCCGCGCTCTTTGTGGTGGCCATGGCGCTGGTGCTGGGCCTGGGGGACACCACCGCCGGCAGCCCGGGCAGCCGCCTGACGTTCACCTTCCTGGAGAAACTCTTCACCTGCGTCTCGGCCTTCGGCACCGTCGGACTGGATGTGGGGGTCACCGCCCAGCTGAACCGATGGGGGCAGCTGGTGCTGATGGTGGGCATGTTTGTGGGCAGAATCGGCATCCTGCTGATGCTTTCGGCTCTCTACGGCCACCGGCCCCAGGCCCGCGTCGGCTATCCCCGCGAGGAGCTCTACCTCTGAGCCACCCGCCCCCATTCCTTCGATTCCGATCCCATTCCAACGACAAACCGGCAATGACCCAGTGGTGGCAATGGCAAAGCGATGGCGACGCGGTGGCGAACAGCTTCTGCGTGATCGGCGTGGGGCGGTTCGGCGGCGCCGTATGCCGGGAACTGGTGCGGGCCGGCCAGGAGGTGTTGGCGATCGACCTCAGCCAGCGGGCCATCGACGAGCTGCGCGCCCTCGAACCTGCGATCGAATGCCGCATGGTCGACTGCACCGACGAGGAGGCGCTGCGGGCCGCCGGCGCCCTGGATGTGGGCACGGTGGTCGTGGCGATCAGCGAGCCGATCGCGGCCAGCATCACCGCCACCTTGATCGTCAAGGACTCCAGCGGCAGCCGGGTCCGGCAGGTGATCTCCCGCGCCACCAGCGACCTGCACGAGAAGATGCTGCGCCGGGTGGGGGCCGACCGGGTGGTCTTCCCCTCGAAGATGCAGGGCACCCGCCTCGGCCAGGAGCTGGTGCGCCCCAACCTGCTGGAGCGGCTGCGCCTCGACGATCGCAACAGCATCGAGGAGATCAAGGTGCCCTCCTCGTTTGTGGGCCGGTCCCTGCGCGACCTCAACCTGCGCAAGAACCACAACGTCAACGTGCTGGCGGCGGGCCCGGCCAACCGGCTGATGGTCAATCCGCCGGCCACCCATGTGCTGGGGAGCGACGAACTGCTGGTGGTGATCGGCAGCAGCGAGGCCCTCGAGCGGCTCCCCACCGAATGAGCCCCCCGCCGGCCCGCCCGCCGCGCCCCCGATGAAGGTGCTCGGTCTGATGAGCGGCACCAGCGCCGACGGCATCGACGCGGTGCTTGCGGAATTCGCCGGTCGGCCCGCCCATCCCCGCTGGCGCCTCCTCGCGAGCCGGGCCCACCCCTACCCGGCCCCGCTGCGGGAGCAGCTGGTGGCCTTGGGCCAGGGCAGCGCCCGCACGGCGGCGGCGCTGCTCGATCTGGCCGAGGCGGTCACCGAGGCCCAGGCGGAGGCCGCCCGCGCCTGTGATCCCCGCGGCGAAGCGGAGCTGGTGGGTTGTCATGGACAGACGGTCTGGCACCGGCCGCCGGCGGGCCCGCGGCGGGGGGCGAGCTGGCAGTTGCTGCAGGCGCCCCTGCTGGCGAGTCTCCTGGGGCGGCCGGTGGTCTTCGACTTTCGCAGCGCCGACCTCGCCCTCGGCGGCGAGGGGGCTCCGCTGGTGCCCGCCACCGACGACGCCCTGGTGGGGCGCACGGAGGGCTGGCGGGCCGTGCTCAACCTGGGCGGCATCGCCAACCTCACCCTGCTGCCCCCCGCCTGCGGGCCGGAGCGGCACCAGCCGGTGCTCGGCTGGGACTGCGGACCGGCCAACTCCCTCCTCGACCTGGCGGTGGAGCGGTTCAGCGAGGGGCGCGAGCGCTTTGATGAAGCCGGAGCCTGGGCCGCCCGCGGCGCGGTGAAAGAGCCCTGGCTGGAACGATGGCTCCAAGAGCCGTACTTTCAGCGCCAGCCACCCAAATCCACCGGGCGGGAGCTGTTCGGCGCCGCCGACCTGGAGCGCCGGCTCGCCCCGCTGTCCGCCAGCCCCGCCGATGCCCTGGCCACCCTCACCGCCCTCACGGCGGCGGTGGTGGCGCAAGACCTGGCGCGAGGGCCGCGACCGCTGGAGCTCCTGGTGGCGGGAGGAGGCGCCCGCAACCGGTTCCTGATGGAACAGCTGCGCCGCCGCTGCGCAGGCATCGCCGTGCGTCCTTTGCAGGCGTTGGGCATTGCGGACGCCCAGAGGGAGGCCCTGGCCTTCGCTCTGCTGGCCTGGTGGCATCGACGGGGCCATCCGGGATCCCTGCCCTCCGTCACCGGGGCATCCCGCCAGGCGGTGCTGGGGGTCCGGGCCGAGCCACCGTGATCCCCCCAGCCCTCACCGCCTCAGGCGATGGGCCGGCGCAGGCGCCGCCGACGGGGAGCGCCGCGCAGGCGTTGGGGGGCGGCCTGCTGCTGGCGCTCCAGGGCGGCCCGAAAGCGGTCGGTGCCGATGGGCGCCGCCGGGGGCGCCGGATCGGGGGTGGCCCGGGCCATCCTCTGGCGCTCCAGCCGCTCGACCCCCTGCTGAATCAACACCCGGGCCATGTTGCTGACGGTGCGCGACTCCATCTCCGCCAGGGTCGCCAGGCGGGCGCAGAGCTCCTCCGGCAGCACGACCTGAATGCGGGGCGACTTCGGGCGACCGCTCGATGAGGTCTGGCGGGTGGGCACGGCGTGGGAGAGGGATACCCGTCGGTAGGCAAGGAAACAGCGGGATACCGAATAGTGTACAGAGGTCCACACGGGTAGTATCCATTAATAGGATGGAGTCCGCCGCCGGAGATCCCCGGCCCGATTCCGGGCAGCCCTGCCCCCCAATCCCCCTCAGCGGCCCCACTCCGCCCCCCCCACCATGGCCCGTAGCACCTCTCGCGTTCGTGCCGCCGCTGCCGGCACCGCTGCCCTCGGCCGCTCCAGCGAGCAGCGGCGCACCGCCGAACGGAGCGACGTCCTGGTTTCGGCGGTGATCAGCACCTACTTGCTCACCCATCTGCACCATGTCCTGCAGCGGGCCGAATACGGGGCCCAGCAGGAGGGACAGCAATCCCTTGCCGCCAACTACGCCCAGCTGCGCAAGGTGTTGTGCCTCGATGCCCGCAGCATGGAGGACGCCTTCGCCAGCGGCACCGAGGACGACGGCCAGAACCAGGCCGCCTGAGGGGGCGGCCGGCGGCCCTTCCCAAGCCATCCGCCCCACACATAGGTTCGAGACAGTGCCCCTTGTCTCCATGACCAGCACCCCGAGCAACGGCCACGCCGCCGCGCTCTATGCCCGCATCAGCGGCGATGCCGCCCTCACCCAATCCCTCTTCCGCCAGGCTCTCCAGGATCCGAAGGGCGCCCTGGGCCGCATCATCGAGCTCGGGGATTCACTCGGCCTGCCGGTGAGCCCCGATGAGGTGTGGGCCCATCTCGACAGCCTCGAAGACAGCGCCACCAAGCAATGGCTCATCAAGGCCCGGGGCGGTCTCTGAAGGGGAGGCCCGATGGGGGCGGGGCGCACCCTCCGTCCGGGAAACCGGCCTGGCGGGGGGCCGGGGCCGGTCTCCACCCCCGGCCCAGCTGAAGAAAAGCCAGTAGCTGACGATCGCCAGCCCCGCTGCCACCACCAGGGCAGCCACCTGCTCAAGTCTCTTGATCACGCAATCACGGGAGCATCCGATCGTCGAAGGGCGATCCGGCGCGGCACCGGTCTGAGCCTTGCCCAGTCTGCCCCGCGGCGGCGCCGAGGCCCACCGGGAACGGAGATGATGCGAAGACCTCCTCCCCCACCCCCCCCTCCGTGCTGCGCCTGGAACGCATTGGCAAGATCTACCCCACCGGCGAGGTGCTGCGCGATGTCAGCTGGGAGATCCGCCCCGGCGACCGCATCGGCCTGGTGGGTGTGAACGGTGCCGGCAAGTCCACCCAGCTCCGGATCCTTGCGGGTCTGGAGGAGCCCAGCAGCGGCCAGGTGGTGCGCCAAGGCGATCCTCGCATCGTCTACCTGCAGCAGGAATTTGATGTCGACCCGCAGCGCAGCGTGCGCCAGGAGCTGTTCCAGGCCTTCGGGGAAGCGGCCGAGGTGCTCAACCGCCAGGCTGCGGTGGAGCGCCAGCTGGGCAGCGAGCAAGCCGCGGCCGATCCCGACCACCTCGACG
>JBIPMZ010000278.1:0-3443 GCA_044376165.1 Cyanobium sp. | reverse complement strand
CCGGCCGCGAGGGTTCGCGCCTGCCCGCCGATCCTCTCCTCCAAGCCGGGCTGCGCCTGCGGGAGGCCCGGGAGGCGGAGGGTCTCGGCCTGCGCCAGCTGGCCCAGGAGACCCGCATCAGCACGCCGGTGCTGGAGGCCTTGGAGAAGGGTTGGCGCGACCGGCTGCCGGAGGCCGCCTACCTGCGCACGATGCTGCCGCTGTTGGAGCAACGGCTGCGCCTGGTGCCCGGCAGCCTCGCGGTGGCCCTGCCGCTGGAGTTGCGGCCCTCCCCCGGAAACCGCCGGGAGCCGCTGCTGCTGCGCTTCACCCCCGGGTCGATCGACGTCTTCCGCACCTGGCAGGGAACCCTGCTCTACGGGCTGCTCACCCTGCTCCTCATCTACGGCCTCAACCTGCAGCAGCAACGCCTGGTGCTGCGCGGCCTGCTCAGCGTGCGGCCGCTGCCGCCGATGGCGCCCTCCGCCGAAGAGGCCGCCAATGCCGAGGACGCCGACGCCCTGCTGCTGGAGGCCTACCCCGAGCTTCAGCCACTTCGGCGCGCCGCCCGCGGCCAGGCCCTGCGCCGGCTGCGGGCCGAAAGCCGCAGCGGCGGCACCCGCCCGGATCTCACCCTCGGACGCTTGCAGCTGCAGCTGGACACCCCCACGAGCCTGCGCCTCCTCGCCCCCCGGGCTGGGGAGACCGCGTTGCGCGACGTGAGCGGGCGCCTCAGCCTGCCGGTCTTGCCTCCCTTCGAGCTGCAGCTCGAGCCCGCCCCGCCAGCGGGCCGGGTGCTCTGGCGAGGGCGGGCCCTGGCGGCCGACGCCAGCGAGCCGGGTCGCTTCCGCTATCCGCCCGCCCGCCGGGCTCAGGCCGCGGGCGGTTCCGCCCCCAGTGGGGCCCGACCCCAGCGGCCCGCCATCGCCCCATAGCCGTAGAGGGCCCCCTCCAGGGCGGCGACCGGCCGGTCGAGCCGCCAGGTCCAGTTGCCCTCCGTGGTGCCGGGCACGTTGAAGCGGGCCTCATCCCCCAGCTCCAGCAGGTCTTGGATCGGCACCACCACCAGCTCCGCCCGCGAGGCCAGCGCCAGCTCCAGCAGCTGCCAGCCCGGTGCCGTCACCCCGGCCCCCACAGCCCCCTCCACCCGCCGGCGGGCCTCCTCCTCCAGGCAGCGCCACCAGCCCAGGGTGGTGGCGTTGTCGTGGGTGCCGGTGTACACCACCCAGCGCTCGCCGACGAAATTGGCCGGCAGGTAGGGATTGGCTTCGTTGCCGTCAAAGGCGAATTGGAGAATCTTCATCCCGGGTAGGGAGAAGTGGTCGCGGAGCTGCTCCACGGGCTCGGTGATCACCCCGAGGTCTTCGGCGATCAGGGGCAGCCGCTCCCCGGCCAGCAGCGTTCCCCGGCGGCGGCAGCGCCGCAAGAGCCGCCGCAGCAGCGGCCCGCCGGGGGAGGGATGCCAGGCGCCGCGCTCCGCGGTGTCGTCCTCGCCGGGCACCCGCCAGTAGGCCTGCAGGGCCCGGAAATGATCCAGCCGCACCAGGTCGTAGAGCGACAACTGCCGCTCCAGCCGCTGCAGCCACCAACGAAAACCGCTCAGGCGGTGGCGCCACCAGCGGTACACCGGCGTTCCCCACAGCTGGCCGGTGGGGGAGAAGTAATCCGGGGGCACACCGCTCTGGGCCACCAGCCGACCGTCGGGCTTGAGGGAGAACAACCCCGGCCGCGCCCATACATCCGCGCTGTCGTGGGCCACATAAAAGGGCAGATCCCCCACCAGCCGCACCCCCACGGCGGCAGCCTGCTCCTGGAGGCGATGCCACTGGCGCTCGCAGCACCACTGCAGCAGGGCCTCCTCCAGCAGGGCGTCGGCCCCCTCCCGCTCCAGCTGCCGCAGGGCCCCGAACTGATGGCGGGCCAGCGGGCCGGGCCACTCCCACCAGGGCAGGCCGCCGTGGCGGCGGCGCAGCGCCATGAACAGGCAGTGGTCGCGCAGCCAGGGCTCCTGCTGGCGCCGCCAGAGCTGGAACGCCTGCCGGTCGGCGGCGGGTCGCGCGGGCCAGCCCCGCCGCAGCGCAGCCCCGAGGGCCGTCGCCCGCTCGCCGGCCAACCGCGGATCCAGGCGGTTGCCGGTCGCGGTCTGGGCGCCGGGGAGAGCGTCCCGGTCGGCGGGGGCCAGCCAGCCCTCGGCCACCAGGTCGTCCACATCGATCAACCAGGGGTTGAGCGCCGAACCGCTGGGGGAGCTGTAGGGGGAACCGGTGCCGTCGGTGGGGGCCAGGGGGAGCACCTGCCACACCCCCACCTGCTCGCGGCCCAGCAGGGCCACCCAGTCCCGGGCCGCCGCGCCCAGGGTGCCGCAGACCGGGCTGCCCGGCAGGGCGGTGGGGTGGAGCAGCACCCCGCAGTCGTGGCCGCCAGCGGGGGCGGTCACGAGGCCGGCAGCCGATAGCGGCTGATGATGCGACGGGCGAATTCCGGCAGGTGCCGCTCGGCCATCTCCCCGTGATGCCGCCGCAGCCAGAGGGCGTTGCGGGTGAAGTGGGAATCGATCGAAAACCGCCCGTACTCCAGCCCGCGCGGTCCCACCCGCTGCACCACGAACCCCACCAGCTCCGCCAGCCAGCGGGGCAGGCGCAGGCCGCGGTCGTAGGCGTCGATGCCCTGCTGCACCGCCTGGCGGCGATCGCCGCGGCTGGTGAGCGGGGCGCAGTCGAGCTCGTGCTCCACCAGGGCCAGCAGCTCGGCTCCGCGGGGATTGCGCACGGTGATCCACTGCCGGCCGAATTCGGCCCCCATGTAACCCACCACCAGGTCGGCGCCGGCGTTGGTGTAATCGAAGCAGCTCAGGCAGCTGGGGGCGAACACGTCCTTCAACCGGGGGGTGTCAAGCCCGAAGAACGGCACGGTCTCGAGGCGGCCGTCGCCGTGGCGGAAGTGGATGCGGAAGTCCTGCATGAATTCGTAGTGGACCACCGTGGCGGGGGAGTCGCTGGCGCTCTCCAGGAAGGTCTGCAGGCCCTCGCGGCTGACGTTGTCAACGCAGGGCAAGCCGAGCACGTAGAGGCTCTCCAGCGGCAGGGTGGCCTGCACGGCCCGCAAGGCCTGGATCTGACAGCCCACCCCGATCGCCAGGAGGCGACGGATGTCGCTGCCCGGCAGCTGCTCCAGCACCTCCAGGTTGGGGGAGAGGGTGGGCTTGTTCACCCGGGCGGCCAGCACCTCCGCCGGCGTGCGGGCCAGGGTGGGCACGGGGGTGAAGCGGTCGTCGGGGCTCTGGCCCACGCAGAGCACCGCATCCACCAGGCCGGTCTCGAGGGCGCGCACCCCGAGCCGCGAGACGATTCCGGTCCACTGGGCCCCATCGATCGGCTGGCGCAGGCGGGCGCTGAGCATGCGCTGCTGCACCCCGAAATAGAGCTCGTTTTCGTCGTCGAGGTGGCGGGTGCGCCCGTGGGCTT
>JBIPMZ010000277.1:0-3445 GCA_044376165.1 Cyanobium sp. | reverse complement strand
CCGATCGATCCGGAACTGCCGATCCGCGGCCGCTACCTGAGCGTGGTGCTGCAGGTGCCGGTGCAGGGCCTGAGGGCGGGCCAGCCCTGGCCCGACACGCTGCGGCTGGTGCCCCGGGGCGATCGGGTGGTGGGCGAACCCGTCGCGCCGGGGAAGCCGGGGCAGGGCCCCCGGATGGCGGCCACACGCCTTCCCGATGGCGAGGCCCAGCTCTTCCCCCCCTTGGCGTTCTTTCTGCCCGAGCACGGGAAGGATCCCTCCCGGCGGGCCGCGGGGGAGGAGCTGTGGGCGGAGGTGAGCCTGCCCGAGCAGGGGGAGCCGCGGCCGATCCGGCTGGGGGTGCGGCGCGCCGGCCAGCGTGACCCCCTGCCCTTGCCCCTGCGCTGAAGCGATGCCCGCCGCCCCGCCCCTCGCCTTCCTGCCTCCCCGCCTCGATCGGCGCGTGCTGGCCCTGGCCCGGCCCCTGCTGCCGCTGGTGCTCCGCCACGGCGGCGCCATCACCGACCTGCAGGTGGAGGGGGGTGAGAGGTTGGTGGCGGCGCTGCAGGGGTTCGAGGCGGGCCAGAGCCGGCTGCTGCTGGCCTTCCGCCATCCCAGCGTCAGCGATCCGATCTGCCTGGCGGCCCTGCTCTGGCGGGAGCTGCCCCGGCTGGCCCGCCGGCAGGGGGTGCGGCTGAAGCAGCGCCCCCACGCCCACTTCCTTTACGACCGGGGCATACCGCTCTGGGCGGGTCCGCTGGTGGGCTGGCTGCTGCCGCGGCTGGGGGGCAGCTCGATCCAGCGCGGCCGCCTCGACACCGCCGGCCTTCGCTCCGCCCGCGCGCTGCTCCTCGATGGCCTCTATCCCTTCGCGGCGGCGCCGGAGGGGGCCACCAACGGCCACAACGAAGTGGTGAGCGCCCTGGAGCCGGGCCTCGCTCAGCTCGCCTTCTGGACCGCCGAAGACCTCCGCAAGGCCGGCCGCCCCGAGGCGATGACGGTGCTGCCGATCGGTGTGCAATACGCCTGGAGCCGTCCGATTTGGCCGGAGCTGGAGGCGTTGCTGAGCCGGCTGGAGCGGGAGGCGGGCCTGCCGCCCCCGGCGGAGCGACGGGCCGATCCCACCGCCCTCTACCCCCGCCTGCTCACCCTGGCGGAGCGGATGCTCACCCTGATGGAGCGGTTTTACCGCGAGGCCTACCAGCGACCTCTGCCGGAGCTGGAGGAGCCGGAGGACACCAACGCGCGCCTTGCGGTTCGGTTGCAGCGGCTGCTGGGCACGGCGCTGGAGGTGGTGGAAACCTCCTTCGGGATCCGGGCCGGCGGCGATCTGGCCAGCCGCTGCCGCCGGCTGGAGCAGGCCGGCTGGGAGCGGCTCTACCCCGCCGGGGCGGAAGGGGGAGGCCGCTGTCCGCTGCAGCGGGGCCTGGCCGATCGGCTGGCGGAGGAGACCGAGCGGCAGCTGTGGCACATGCGCGTGGTGGAGAGCTTCGTGGCCGTGAGCGGTCGCTACGTGAGGGAACGGCCCAGCCAGGAGCGCTTCGCCGACACCCTCCTGCTGCTCTGGGACACCCAGTGCCGGCTGCTGGGGGGCGACCCAGTGCGCCGACCCCGGCTGGGGCCCCGCAAGGTGCGGCTGCGCATCGGCACGCCGATCGCCGTGGACGACCGCCTGGAGGCGTACCGCGTCGACCGCCGCCGAGCCGTCGCGGCCCTCACCACCGCGCTGCAGCAAGCGCTGGAGGGGCTGATCCTGCCCTCCGCCTGAGCCTCAGCCCCTCGCGGAGAGCCGCGCCAGGTAGTCGTCCAGCCGACCGGCCTGGATCCAGCCGGTGGCGATCGTCTTGCTGTGGCCCTCGCTCACCCGGCCGCGGTGGATGTGGGAGAGGCCGGCGGGGAAGATCGCCAGCTTGCCCTTCTCCGCTTCCACGTGGTGCTCCTGCCAGTGGAATTCGGTGCCCCCCTCCGGCAGGGAATTGCAGTAAAGGATCCAGGCCAGCACCCGGCGCTCCGGCTCGCTGGCATCGGGTTCGAGGCTCCAGTCGCAGTGCCAGCGCCGAAACCCCTCACCGGGGGCATAGCGCTGCAGGTTGAACAGGGGGCAGACAAACAGGGAGCGCTCCGGGCAGCACTCCAGGAACAGGGGCCGCTCCGCCAGCCAGCGGTTCAGGCCCGCCGACACCCCCCGCAGGATCGCCTCCGCCAAGGCATGGGCCTCGACGTCGGAGCGGTCGAACGCCACCAGGCTGATGTCCGTTGACACCTTGTCCGGGAGGCCAGCGGGATCACCGCCGAAGCTCACACCGGGACGCTGCAGGTCGGGGCGGCGATCGAAGAACCCCAGCACGGCGTCGGCGAGGAGCAGATAGCCGCGGTTGTGATACTCCCCGATCAGCTTCATGGCGTTGTTGAAAAATGGCTGCCGTAGAGGGTGCGGCGGCGCGCGGCCTTGAATCGACTTTCCACCTCCGCCCGTTCATCTTCTGGATCCAGATGCGATTGGCCGCATAGCGCTGGAGAGGCTGTACCTCGCGTTGGACGGTATCACAGTCGCCATCGACAAAGCCCCGATCCCGGAAACACCTGGTTTGCAGCCTCGGTCTGGCCTTCGATGATGACGGATGAAAAGGCGAACCGCTCACCCGTCGCCAGCAGAGGATAGGAGCCAAGGGTGGCACCAACATTCATAAAAAAATCGTCCTGGCGCAGCAGAGGGATGGCAAAGGCTCTGTCTTTGAATTCTGCAGCCCCTCCATCCAGGGGCGGACAGGGCTCGCGTCGGCCAAGGGCAATGGCCGCTTGGAGCTTGGCAAAGCGCCAGTAAGCAGACCCATGCCTCCGCTGCCAGAGGGGGTGATGCCAGAAGTCCGGGGCGGACAACCGCTGCCGAGAGGCCGGCCGATGGGCAGACTGCAAGGGCAACGTCCTGGAGACGCCCCGATGGCCCTGGATCTGAACGACCCGGAGCTCGAGTTCGCCGACCTCGTCACCGCTTACCAGAGCTGGGTGATGGCGGTGATCAACGACGAGAAGCTTGGCGGGGAAACGCTCCTCACCGACGACATCGCCGATGACGCCCTCAACGCCATGCGCTTCCTGCCCGACGTGGTCACCAGCGCCATCGAGACCACCCTGGCACGGGTCTACGACGTCGACCCCGACGAGCTCTCGGAGCTGCTCTATCCGGAGGGCTGAGCTCGCCACCCGCCCAGCTGCCCCCCCAGCCGCCTTCCAGCGCCCCCTGGGGGAGGCGAAGCGGCCCCCTCCTCCCGGGCCGCGGGCCGACACCGCGGCCCGGAGGGGGAGAACAACTCCGCCTGGCGGCAGCACCCCACCACAAAATCCCTGGCTGGGCTATTTTAAGGTCTGCCCGGACACTCCAGGCCGCGATCAAGCAGCTTCGTGTAGGTCGGTCGAAACTTGCCGTGGGGTTCGAGAAGAGAAGCGACACGAAAAACTACAACTG
>JBIPMZ010000371.1:0-3464 GCA_044376165.1 Cyanobium sp. | reverse complement strand
AGCCGCTTCGACGAAGCCCGCGACAAGGAGCAGGCCGTCGTCGCGCTGGGCTTCCCGGGCTCGACCTTTGACGCCGCCGACCGCTGCGCCCTGGAGCTCATCCAGGAGGCCTGTTCCGACATGGGGTCCCGGCTGTTCATGCGCATCCGCGACGAACTGGGCCTCGCCTACTACGTCAGCGCGACCAACTTCCTCGGCCGCACGCCCGGTTTCTTCGCTTTCTACTGCGGCACGGCCCCGGACAAGGCCGACCTGGTTGAGGCGGAATTGCGCGCCCAGGCCGCCGCGCTGGCCAAGGACGGCCTCACACCGGAAGAACTGACCCGGGCCAAGGCCAAGATCATCGGCCAACGGAAGATTGCCCGGCAGGACCTCGGCGGCTTCGCGCTGAGCACGGCACTGGACGAGCTCTACGGACTGGGCTACCGGCACTCCCAGACCGAAGACCAACGCTACGAGGCGGTGACCTTGGACGACGTCCGGGCGGTGGCCGCCAAATACCTGCGCGCCGAGGCTTCGGTCGTTTCGATCATCCGGGGCAAAGCGTAAGCCAGCCGTGATGCTGTGAGCATGCTGCCGGGTGCCAACCCGCAGCATAATGGCCGGAACTGTCTGCCGTCGTTACGGTGGCCAACTGCGGCGAAAAGATTCGCCCGGTGCGGTGGCCCCACCGGTTCTTCGTTGCGGGGAATGAACGCTTGACCCTCGGTGATCCCGTTAGCATGCTCCGGTCGTCTTTGAAGGGGGAAACAATGATCAAAAACACTTTATTCCGTCGCACCATGGGGATGGCCGTCGCCGGAGCCTTGGCGTCGACCGCCTGGGCGCAGCAGTCGATTACGAGTTTCGGGGGCGTGTCGTATTCGCAGAATTTCAACAACACTCTCTCGCCGTTCTCGGATAACAACGGGTTCGGCAATGCTCTGTCCTCTAGTGGTGTCAATCAGTCCACCTTACCTACGGGTTGGGCGATGTCGGAGAACGGTTCCTCTTTGGGTGGACTCTACAACGTCTCTTCCGGAGGCGGACCTGGCTCTAGCGACCCTGACGCTGGCGCCAACCTCTATAGCTACGGGGCTTTGAACAACGCCGAGCGCGCACTTGGCTCGTTGCGAGGCGGTGGCAATGCGGCCAATAACATTTTCGGCGTCCTCTTCCAGAACAATACCGGAAGAACCATCACCCAGATTTACGTTCAATACCGAGGGGAACAGTGGCGGCAAGGCAACGGCGCCATCGGGAACTTTGACCGGCTTGATTTCAGCTACAATGCGGGGAATCCGGCGAATCTTTTGGCTGGAACTTGGACCGATTTCGACAATCTTGACTTCAGGTCAGCCGCAAGTCCGAACCCCACCGGTAGCGACAGGGCCTTGAATGGCAATTTGGCGGCCAACCAGCGGAACATTGGGGGTGTGGGGACGTTCATTACCGGACTGACCATCTTAAATGGCGAGACGTTTGGCATTCGTTGGCGGGATTCCGACTCATCCGGCAACGACGATGGCTTGGCGATTGACGATCTTCTCGTGATGGTTCCCGAAACCTCTTCGCGCGCCATGGTTGTCGGTCTTGGATTGCTTGGGTTGGTCGCGTGGCAGCGGCGAACTGCTTGGCTCGCCAAGTGAACAGATTCAAGAATTGAAGGATTGGCCGGCCGGGGTAATTCCCCGGCCTTTTCGCTTCTTGGCGGAGGTAACCGGCCGTTTCGAAGTTACCTCAGCCAATCCTTGACCAGCGCGTGCTCCGGGGCGGAGAGGCTGTCCGGGTTCAAGCTGCGGGCGACTTCACGGGCTTTGCTGGACTGGCCCGACATTCCCAAGGCCGCGACCCGGACCGCTTTCCAAACATCAGGCTCGGGGTCGGTCATGAGCATGCGGTCAATCCACTGGAGGGCCAAATCTGGCTGCTGGTCCCGGAGCGCGGCGAGCGCCGCCGTGATGTGGAACAGATTCTGATCGGGGAAATGAGCCTCCCCTTGTGCCAAAACACCGCGTGCTGATTCACCCTCGACGTCCAGCAGAAGCTGATGGAAGGCGACTTTCAGCCGGAGATGGTGGTCGGCGGGGCGTTGGGCCGAAAGTCGCCTGAGGGCATGATAGGCGGCTTCCAAGTCGTGGCTTTGCTCGGTTAGTCGGAGGATTTCGGCGGCCGCCCGGGCCGTGGAATCCGGGAAGGCCAGCATTTCCCGCCAAGCCTGAACGGCCTGCCCCATGGCCCCCGTGTATTCCGCGCGTTCCGCCACCACTTCCAGCAGCTCCGGGCTCCGCTGGCTCGCGGCAATGGCCGCCCGCCATAGCTTGGGCAGTTCGTTCGTGTTTCCGTGTGCGTGAGCCAGCATTGCCCGATAGGTCGTCTCCAGGGGTTTGGAGACGCGGACGTTTTTGCGGTTTAGCAGGCTTTCGACGGCAGCCCAATCACCTAGGCGAAATGACGCTTCGAGGCGGATCGAGTTGAGATCTTCGGCGCCGACTGACAAGTCTTCCGTAACCAGTTGCTGAACTTGCCGGTATTCCTGCAAGGCGAGCAGTCCCAGCACTGTTGCCATGAAGCCCGGATCATCTGGGTGCAGGTGATTTCGGGACATGAACTTTACAAGCAGTTCCCCGGCTTCCGCGGGGGAGGATTCGCGGCATTGGACGACTAACTTGGGCAACTCCACGGCAAGGTCGCCGTCTGGCAGGGCGGCGATGAGGCGATGGACCAGTCGTGTGCTGATCTTCCGGGCGAACGTCGGATTGAGCAGGACCATGGCCGCCGAGCCGGAAATCGATTCGCGGCTGACGAGCAAGGAGATGAGTTTGGACTCGCCGTCATGCGCAATGGCCGGGTCGTTGCTGGCCAGCTCAACTTTGCCCAGGTGGAGGAGCAGGTCGTTTCGCTTCGGATCGAGTTGCCAGGCGGTTTGGGCGGCCCGGTGTGCCGCATCGGCTTGGCCACCGGCAAGATACAGTTCGGAGAGCAGCTTGATCGCGTCAGGATCGGTGGATTGGGAAATGGCGAAGGGTTGCAGCGCCGTGCGCGCCGAATCATATGACCGACAGGCAATTGCCAAGCCCGCCCACTTAAGCCGATCCTGCAGCGTCATCGCACCGGTGGCTTCCAGTTGCTCCCAGACCTGCAATCCATAGGGGCGTCCCAGCCGGGTGTAGTGTTCGGCGGCAACCCGGAAGACTTCCGGGTGAAACGGGGCCATTTCGTAGGCCGCGACCAAATTGGCTTTGGCTTCCGCATACTTGTTCGCCGCCATCGCAGATCGGGCTTTCGCCACGAAATCGATGGCCCGCCGTTCCTTGAGGGCCCGCCAAGCCGGCCGCACCACGAATGCACCGGATATCAGCAACCCCAGCAGGATGATCACCACCACGATGAACGGCCGTGACCGGTCCCGGAAGTTGCCGTGGGCGAATGGATTCTGCACTGCGTCAGCCTAGCCATCTCCGCCGGTGGCTCAAGCCCCGGTA
>JBIPMZ010000276.1:0-3478 GCA_044376165.1 Cyanobium sp. | reverse complement strand
CTCTGCATTAGCCTGCTCCTCGCCCACGGCGTCGCCCGTTTTCAACTCCTCATCGTTGCCAGCATCTTCTAATTTCTCCTGAGACTCCTCCGCGAGATCGGCTTGCTTGTCTGCAATCTCGCCCTCAGATGGGGTCTCGTCACTGCTGCATTTCTCTTTAATCCACTCGCACAGCTTTACTCCGATGTCAATCATAAAATAGAGAGACATCGCGATCTGGATGATCCGGAAAGCCTTGGATGTCAAAACATCGTTGAGACCTTTGCTAAACTTGGCACCTTCTGACTCCTTCAAGACGACGGAAGAGCCGATGACATTACTGCCATTAATCACGCCTACCAACGCTTGTATGGGGGTGCCCAGATCTGCGGAATTACCCGTCAGTTGGGCCATATCCATAAAAGTGGTTTGCAGGCAGAAGCCGCTGAAACCATCGCTATTATTAGCCACCAACTGTCCATCCTGGAAATTGAGGCCAACGGCGGTCCCACCCTCGGGATTCCAGGTGATGGTGTAGCCAGCGTTGGCATCGGAAATCGCTGCCGGCGTGGCTCCCGACTGAATAAAAACAACGGTTCCCAGGCTGGAAAATTGCTCTGTCTCCGTCACGCTGGTACTGTCGGTGGCACTGGAGCTGTCACTGGTTGCTGGGGTTACCGTGTAGAAGTGATAGGTGTAAGACTGCTGAAAGTTTGCCCAAATGTATGCATAGGCTGAAGCATAGCTGCTAACTGAACTATAGATATTGAAATTCACATTCGCAAAGCTGGTGGTGCCAGCAAAGAATGTGTTAACTGCTGCACTTGAACCAGTCGCTGGGCTGGCACTGTTATCTTGATTCAGCGCAGCCGTAAACTGCTGGGCCAAAGGCGATGAAGGATAGGCCATCATGTTTTGCAAAAACATGTAGGCATTGGCCCCTGAGCTGGAATTACTAGGAGCAGCCTGGGGCAGGGAGACGGGCGCAAAGTTTCTACCAATCTTGATCTCGCCTACCGCCGCCACTGGGAAGTAGTTATTAGCTTGGGAAACTAGAAGGTTGTAAACAGTGTTGACCTGGGTGGTGCTGCCAGGTTGGTAGTAGGGCAGCAGGTTGAGGGTGCCCGTTTCGTTCAGCGGCAGAACACTGGACGATGTACTGCTCTCGCTGCTGGCACTGGCGCCCTCATCGATAAAGCTGAGCAAAGTCAAGTCGCTCTGGAGATAACCCTGAGCCGTGCTTGTGCTGGATGTGTTGTAGCCACTGATCACCACAATGCCCCCATCCCAACCCGTTTGGGCTGGCGTGCTGGGGCTGGTGGGCAGGATGAGGCTGTTGGTCACCGAACAGGTGTTCTGGGCTGTGGTAGTGGTGGTGCTGCTGCTTGGAGTCTGGGTCATGACAGAGACAATGAGACGGATGAAAATGTAAAGGATGAAAAGGAGACGTGGACTGGCTCAAAAGCCTGTTGATGATTCACTGTTATGGCGCAAATGTTCATGGGGGATGGAAAACAGCTGGGTGCGGTTTCATCGTGATTTCTTCCTGGGATGGCTGGGTTGTTTCAGCGCTGCGCCACCAGATACCAGCCGCCACTTCCCTGGGGCCGCCAGCGCGGTTCCCAGTTGGCGTAGGAATAATGCTGGCGGGCACCGTTATGGTTCTGCGGGTAGCCGCCATTCACCAGATCGCAGCTGCCATAGGGGTCGTTCATGATCACGCCGCTGTCGTCGTAGCCGATCACCACGGTCCAATGGCCGCCTCCGCTCGGGGCGCTGGGCGGACCGTGGTGCAACCAGCCCACGGCCACCGGTCGTCCGGCGTCGATTTCGGTTTTCAGGGTTTGCAGACTGCCATCGGTGCAGAATTCCGCCTGCAGGCCCAGGTGTCGCAGCGCCGCCAGTTGCGCCTCCGCACTGGTGGAATCCCCATAGGATTGCCGCAGGGCATTGTAATCATCTTCATTGGGCTCCTTGCCCCAGAAGGCGGCCAGCATGGCCGAACTGGCGGAGAAGCAATCGCGCCAGCCCTGGCCATCGTCCATCGCCAGTTGATCGAACCAGGGCACGTTCAGGGGATTGGCATGGGCGGCAACCGTGCGGCCACTGGTGGCGACAGCAGCGGCGGATGGCGTTGCTGGCACCGTGGGGGCAGATGGCGCTGCTGGGGCCGCGGGGGCGGATGGGCCGGCCATCCCCTGGCTCCAGAGATTGGCCTCCGCCTGCCGCCGCCGCCGCAACCCATCACTCACCGCCGTGCCCGGATCGCAATAGAGCAGCAGACCACCGGGCACACCCGACCAATCCTTCTGCCGCAGCAGCCGGCTGATCGTGTCAAAACCGGCGCTGCCATAGAAATCCTCACCCAGATTCCAGGCAAAGGAGATCAACGCGCACTGTTGCTCTGCCGCCATCGAGATCCAGTAGGGAATCGTGCCGGCGAGATGGCGGGCGCAGCCATTCACACCGCTCAGCAACTGGGCGTCGCCCTCCGCCTGGCTGATCGTGTCGCCCGGTTGCACGGGCCGGCCATCGAGGCTGGTGAAGCCATAACCGATCGTCCAGGGTTCGCCGCCACTGGCCGGATCCGGATAGGCGTGGTCGACAAAGCCCTCGAATTCGGCAATCAGGCGCAGGGCCGCTTCATAGGGAGGCGGCGCCGGGGTGGCTGGCGCCAGCAGGGGGTGGCTGGCCGCAGGACCGGAGAGGCGGTGGGGGGTGATCGGGCCCACCCCTTTGACCACGGGTCGCTCCAGCGTGCTGGGCTTGAGGGCGCTGACCGTGAGCGGCTTGGTGGGCGACTCCGCAGGCCGCCGCAAAGGCGCCTGGGCTGCCGGCGCCGGTTCCTGGGCTGGCGCGGCTCGACCGGCTGGCAGGCGGCCGGAAACCTTGTTCGCCACATAGGGGGCAAAGAGGGTGAGCCCGGAGTAAAGAAAGGTGCTCACCGCCACCGTGGAGGCCGGCATCTGGCAGGTGAGGCCATAGGTGTAGAGCGAAAAGATGCCGAAGCCCACATAGATCAGCAGAATCGCCACCGAGCCGGCCAGGGCGATCAGCCGGCTGGTGCTGGCCTCCATCAGGATCACAGCTGTGGGTGGTCCGCTTGCGGCGAGCGTCTTGATACGAGCCTCGCTGTCCCCCTGGGATTGGGCCCAATGTTCATCTAATGGTATCGAGAGATGGGTGGGTTCGGAGACCGCATTGGCGAGGGACCAGCCACCATGCTGCAATCGCATAGAGAGCAGGATCAGCACGCTAATGATCAGGGCAAGAATCAAGGCGGTGATGGTCAAGACCAGCGGCGGGCTCATGCTTTTGCAGATGGCCCCAGCCCCGTTCATCTGCTCCTGTGCTGCCGCTGGCAATGTGAGACCAACGAGAAGACAAGCAAGGCAAAGCTTGAATTGTGTGCGCATGACTTGGGAAAACAGTTTGGCCTGTCGATAGATCAATCTCTCCCTACGCTTGGGGGGGAGGATTCGGAGGGAGATGCCTTGCG
>JBIPMZ010000037.1:0-12763 GCA_044376165.1 Cyanobium sp. | reverse complement strand
GAGCTGATGCAGCTGGAGGAGCTGCGGGAGGAGCTCAGCCTGCGGGCCGGCGGCGAGGAGCCGGAGGAGGAGCAGCTGGCGGTGGCGGCGGGTCTGACGACCGTCCAGCTGCGGCGGCGCCTGCAGGTGGGCCGGCGGGCCAAGGAGCGGATGGTGGCGGCCAACCTGCGGCTGGTGGTGAGCGTGGCGAAGAAGTACACGCGCCGCAACATGGAGCTGCTCGATCTGATTCAGGAGGGCACGATCGGCCTGGTGCGGGGCGTGGAAAAGTTCGACCCGACGCGGGGCTACAAGTTCAGCACCTACGCCTACTGGTGGATCCGCCAGGGGATCACGCGGGCGATTGCCGAGAAGAGCCGCACCATCCGCCTGCCGATCCACATCACCGAAACCCTCAACAAGCTCAAAAAGGGCCAGCGGGAGCTGAGCCAGGAGCTGGGCCGCACCCCCACGGTGACGGAGCTGGCGGTGTATGTGGAGCTGCCGGAGGACGAAGTGAAAGACCTGCTCTGCCGGGCGCGCCAGCCGGTGAGCCTTGAGACCAAGGTGGGCGACGGGGAGGATACGGAGCTGCTGGACCTGCTGGCGGGCGACGGCACGCTGCCCCAGGATATTGTGGATGGCGAATGCCTGAAGGGCGACCTGCGGCACCTGCTGGAGCAGCTGCCGGAGCTGCAGGGTCGGGTGCTCAAGATGCGCTACGGCATCGGCGGCGGCGAGCCGATGAGCCTCACGGGCATCGGCCGCATCCTCGGCATCAGCCGGGATCGGGTTCGCAATCTGGAGCGGGATGGACTCAACGGCCTGCGCCGGATCAGTGATGCGGTGGAGGCCTACGTGGCCTTCTGACGCCGGGGCCAGAGCCTGGCGCTTACCTAGTCTCCCCTCTTCCCTCACCCGGCCTTTCCGCCGGGGCGGCGAGGCAGCAGATCGGGATGGAGATTGAACAGCGTCTCGGTGCGTTTGTACAACTCTTGGCGCAGCGCCACGACCTGTTGGGCTTGGGCGTGGTCGCGATGCACCACCAGGGCGACGCAGTGGGAGAGGCCCAGGTTGTAGGGAAGTCGCCGCAGGTCTGGATTGAGCTGCAGCATCGGCGGGGACGCGTAGGCCAGGGTGTGTCCGTCGGCCGTGCGCCCGTCCCAGCGGGACACCTCGTAGCGGTTTAGCCGCACCGGCTTGCTCCACAGGCCGAGGGAGCGCAGGTGGGCTTCGCTGTGGGGGTACCAGCCCCCCTCCACCCCGGCGCTGGGGAAACGCCGTAGATCGCTGGCCTTGAGCCAGGAATGGCCGACCAGGGGATGGTTGGAGGAGGCGACCAGCCAGATCGGGGCCGCATAGAGATCGAAACGCTGCCAGTCGGGATCCTCCAGCTGGGGGAGGTCGTCGGCGGCGGGGGTGATCCAGGCGTCGATCACCCGGTCCCGCAGCAGCTGCAGGGAGCGGGGCAGGTCGATCTGGTCGGCCGGGCCGGCGATCCAACCCGGAGGAGCGGGCAGGCCGATCATCCGGCCAGAGACCGCGCCGATCTCCAGGCGCAGCGGGGCGCGCCCCAGAAAGCGATGCAGTTGATGCAACTGCCGCTCGAAGGACAGCAAGGTGGTGTCGCCGCGCACCCGCCACTGGCCCCGCAATTTCTGCAGAGAGAGGCCCAGCAGATCGGCGACCTGCTGGGCCTGGCGGCTGATCGTCGGCTGGCTGCAGCCGTTGAGAGCCGCTGCGTCTCGACCGTTGCCGAGCCACAGCATCAGGTCGAAACCTTGCAATACCTCCGGGCTGATCATCAGGCGCAGGTCAGCTTGCGGGGGACGTGGGGCGGAGTCACCGGCGCGAGGATCGGCGTTGCCCGGCACGCACCGGCGTCGGCATGTTCAGGAGGCCCCGCTTCTCTTGTGGCCCCAACCTTATCGATTGGCCCACGCTCTCCTTCGGAAAAACACCGCGTACGTAACACGACACCGCCTGGCTATTCATTTTCTGAATCAGCGGTAGGCGATGTGACCGTTCTGGGGGTGTTGAACTCCCCGTTCCCCGGCGCCGCCGCGCGGGGCTCCGGACCGCCGCTTCGGCCGACAGCCTCTCCGCCCCCGGCAGACTGCCCGCCTGGCCTGAGGCGCCGACCATCCCCCTACCGACCATCCCCCTACCGATCGAGCCCGATCCGGCCGCCGACCGCCTGGTCTGCGAGGCGGCGACGCTGCGGCGGCGGCTTCTGGCCTGGTGGGAACGGCACGGCCGGCGTGGCGAGGAGCACAAGCCCTGGCTGTTCACCTCCGGCGGCCGCTGGCCGGCTCCGGGGGAGCCCTTGGCGTGCCTGGGCCCGTGGGTGGCCGAGGTGATGCTCCAGCAGACCCGGCTTTCGGTGGTGCTTCCCTACTGGCGGCGCTGGATGGAGGCCTTCCCCACCCTGGAGGGGCTGGCGGAGGCGCCGGAGCGGCAGGTGCTGCTGCTGTGGCAGGGTCTGGGGTACTACGCCCGGGCCCGTCGCTTGCCCCAGGGGGCCCGCCGGCTGCTGGCGGAGGCCGCCGGCGGGGATCCTTGGCCCACGGACCTGGCGGGCTGGTGGGCCCTGCCGGGACTGGGGCGCAGCACCGCCGCCAGCATCGTCTCCACGGTCTTCGACCGGCCCGAGGCGATCCTGGATGGCAACGTGCGGCGGGTGCTGGCGCGGCTCACCGCCTGCCCCGATCCCCCCGCCCGCCGCCTCGCCACCTTCTGGCGCTGGAGCGAAACCCTCCTCGATCCCGTCCGCCCCCGCGACTTCAACCAGGCGCTGATGGATCTGGGCGCCTCCGTTTGCACCCCCCGCAAACCCCACTGCAGCGTCTGTCCGTGGCGGGGGAACTGCGCTGCCTACGCTGCCGGCGACCCCGCCCGCTGGCCCGTGAAGGAGACCGCTCGCCCCTTGCCGTTCCAGGTGATCGGGGTGGGGGTGGTGCTGGATGCCGGCGGCCGGGTGCTGATCGACCAGCGCCGCAACGAGGGGTTGCTGGGCGGCTTGTGGGAGTTTCCCGGCGGCAAGCAGGAGCCCGGCGAGCCGATCGCCGCCACGATCGCCCGGGAACTGAAGGAGGAGCTGGCGATCACGGTGGCGGTGGGCGAGGAGCTGATCACCCTCGAGCACGCCTACAGCCACAAACGGTTGCGGTTCGTGGTGCATCTGTGCGAGCACCTGGCCGGTGAGCCCGAGCCCCTGGCCTGCCAGCAGGTGCGCTGGGTGGCGATCGCGGAGCTGGACGCCTATCCCTTCCCCGCCGCCAACGCCCGCATCATCGAAGCGTTGCGGCGGCGGTCGTCCCTCCCGTAAGGGCCCCCTCGACGCAGATGCGGTCGCGGCCGGCCTGCTTGGCGGCGTAGAGGGCCCGGTCGGCCCGCTGCATCACCTCCGCACTCGATTCCCCCGCCCGCACCGGGGTCACCCCGAAGCTGATCCGCACGGGAATCGTGCGGGTGGGAGCGTCGGCCGGGGCAAGGCCCTCCCCCGCTCTCGACAGCGGGTAGGGGTGGGCGAGGAGTTGGCGGCGGATCGCTTCGAGGCGCTCCACGGCTTCGGCGAGATCGCAGCCGGGCAGCAGCAGCAGAAACTCCTCACCGCCCCAGCGGAAGAGGGGATCGCCCTGGCGCACACTCGCCTGGATGTGCCGGCTCACATGACGGATCACACCATCGCCCGCCGGATGGCCATGGTCGTCGTTGATCGCCTTGAAGTGATCGATGTCCATCAGCGCCACCGCCAGGGGCTCCCGGCGGTCCTGGGCCCGGGCCACCAGTTCCTCGAACAGCGACGCAAAGACGCTGCGGTTCAGCAGGCCGCTCAGCATGTCCGTCCGAGCCAGGGTCTCGAGGCGACGGTGCTCGCGGCCGAGGGTGAGCTGGGCGAGGGTCACGAGGATCAGGCTGATCAGCACGGCGACCAGGAGATTTTGGGCCAGCAGATCGATGAAGGCGCTCTGCTCGGCCGTGCGTTGCTGGATCACCAGGAGGGTCCAGCCGATCTCCCGGATGCGATTGGTGCGCACGTAGAGATGCCGACCGCGCTGCGTGATCACATGGGTGCTGCTGGGTTCGGCGAGGATGCGGGTGGCGTGGGCGCCAAGCCCATCGATCTGGAGCAGGTTGCCCCGGCTGCGATCGGAGGAGAGGACGATCCGCCCTTCCGAATCGACCAGCAGGATGCGGGCTCCATAACGCCGCTGGTAGTCCTGCAGCTGGGTTTGCAGGCTGCGAAAGTTCAGGCCGAGCCCGGTGGCACCGAGAAAGGTGCCGTCCTTGCCGAGCACAGGCACGTTGATGAAGGCTGTGATTCGACCGGGATCGGCGGTGTCAAAGTCGATGTTGATCTCGATCGGCTTGGCGGAGGCGCGGAAGCGGTAGTACCAGCTATCGAAGGGATCGAGGCTAGAAACCTGTTTAAGGATGCCGGTGGGATGGTAATAGAGGCCGGTTCTGTCCGACACAAGAAAGGTGGTGATCGCTCCGGTTTTCTGCTGGATCCTCGCCAAGTAATCCTGAATCTGGGAAGCGTTGCGTTCACCGTCAAGAATATTTTCCGCGATAAAGTTATTATCCCCCATCAGGCCGGACGCCAGCATTGGCGTGAGCAAAATTTGTTCAAGCCGCATCACGATGGCATCGGAGGTGAGCGGCAGGGTGGAGCGGGTGATCTGGCGATCCAGCAAATCACGGGCCCGAAAGTAGCTGAGCAGCGACAGGCAGCTGAATCCAGCGAGAATCAACGCCACAAGAATCGGGAGAAACCGATTGTTTGCGTGGGGTTTCACTCTGCCTGAGACACCTCTGGGCATGGGGTTGCCCCATCGTTGTTGGCGGTTGTCTTCAGTATCTTTGCGACCACTGCCACAACCGCGCCGATTCTGTCGCCTTTTCGCTCGCGCTGCGCCGCCATCGCTCTCGCGGCAAGAGCCTCGCTTCCCCTATCCCGGCGCGGAGAGCCATACCCGCCCCTGGCGCCCCTCCCCCGCGAAGGCGAGGGCCACCTGCCAGCAGGGCAGGGGCAGAAAACTCAGTCGCTCCGGCCACTCCACCGCCAGCACCGCCCCCAGGGATCGGGCCTCTTCCTCCTCCTGGGCGAAGAGTTCATCGGCGGCGGCGGGATCCTCCAGGCGGTAGAGGTCGAGATGCACCAGGGCCGTGGCGCCGCCATCGGCCCGCTGGCCGCTGTAGTGCTGGGCAAGGGCAAAGGTGGGGCTGGTGATCGGCTCCCCGATCCCCAGGCCCTCCGCCAGCCCCTGCACCAGGCAGGTCTTGCCCGCCCCCAACTCCCCGTGGAGCAGCAGCAGCGCCCCCGCCGACATCTCCTTCGCCAGCCGCCGTCCCAAGGCCCGGGTGGCCGCCGCATCGGCCAGGCCGAAAGCTGCCGCCGCCGTCCACCGGGCATCAAACTGTGACATTCCTGTACAATTGCAGGTAAGCGAGCCCGAAGCCTCGGCATCTCCGCAGATTTCCCTGGTCCACGCCGCCGCCGGATTCCTCCGGGCCTCCGTGGCCAGCTCCCGGTGATCGCGAGCCGCGATCTCCAGTCCCAATACCCGCAACCGAGACCCCCCTCCATGGTGGCAACCCCCTCCAGCCCCGCGGCTGAACTGGCCTCCCTCCAGGCCTCCTCCTATTTTGTTGCCGACATCGGCCTGGCCGACTTCGGCCGCAAGGAGATCGCCATCGCCGAGACCGAAATGCCCGGTCTGATGGCGATACGTGCCAAGTACGGCTCGGAGCAGCCCCTCAAAGGCGCTCGCATCGCCGGCAGTCTGCACATGACGATCCAGACGGCCGTCTTGATCGAAACCCTGGTGGCCCTCGGCGCAGAGGTGCGCTGGGCTTCCTGCAACATCTTCTCCACCCAGGACCACGCCGCCGCCGCCATCGCCGCCGGTGGGATCCCCGTGTTCGCCTTCAAGGGCGAAACCCTTGACGAGTACTGGGCCTTCACCCACCGCATCCTCGAGTGGCACGACGGTGGCACCCCCAACATGATCCTGGATGACGGTGGTGACGCCACCGGCCTCGTGGTGCTTGGCACCAAGGCGGAGAAGGATGCCTCGGTGCTCGACAACCCCGGCAGTGAAGAGGAGATCGCCCTCTTCCAGTCGATCCGCGCGAAGCTCTCCATCGATTCCACCTTCTACTCCCGCATCTACGCCAACATCCAGGGCGTCACCGAGGAGACCACCACCGGCGTGGCCCGCCTCTACCAGATGCAGAAGGCCGGCGAACTGCCCTTCCCCGCCATCAACGTCAACGACTCCGTCACCAAGAGCAAGTTCGACAACCTTTACGGCTGTCGCGAATCGCTGGTGGACAGCATCAAGCGTGCCACCGACGTGATGGTGGCCGGCAAGCAGGCCCTCGTCCTCGGCTACGGCGATGTGGGCAAGGGCTCTGCCCAGTCGCTGCGTGGCCTTGGCGCCACCGTGATGATTGCTGAGATCGATCCGATCTGCGCCCTGCAGGCGGCGATGGAGGGTTATCGGGTCGTCCGTCTCGACGACGTGGTGGAGGACATCGACATCTTCGTCACCGCCACCGGCAACTTCCAGGTGATCCGTCACGAGCACCTGATCCGCATGAAGGATCAGGCAATCGTCTGCAACATCGGCCACTTCGACAACGAAATCGATGTCGCCTCCCTCAAGCAATACACCTGGGAAAATATCAAGCCCCAGGTGGATCACATCCTCCTGCCCAGCGGCAACCGCATCCTCCTGCTGGCCGAGGGTCGGCTGGTGAATCTGGGCTGTGCCACCGGCCACCCCAGCTTCGTGATGAGCAACTCCTTCACCAACCAGGTGCTCGCCCAGATCGAGCTGTTCACCAAGGGAGAGCAGTACGGCAAGGAGGTCTACGTACTGCCCAAGCACCTCGATGAGATGGTGGCCCGCCTCCACCTCGACAAGATCGGCGCCAAGCTCACGGTGCTCAGCCAGGAGCAGGCCGACTACATCAATGTGCCCGTCGAGGGCCCCTACAAGCTCGAGCATTACCGCTACTGAGCCCTGGCCAGCCTTCGGGGAGCCTCCGGGCACCCCGTCGCGGCCGGCCCCGATTGGGGCCGGCTTTTTTGTTGGCGATCCCCCCCGGCCTCAGGGGGGTGCCCATGGAAGACTGGCCGCGATCCGCCGCAGACCGAATCCTTGGCACTGGAACTGGTGCAGAAGTTGCCCGAGCTGATCAGCAATGCGGTGGAGGCCAACCCCTTGGCGGGCTACGGCGCGATCTTTGCGGCGATGTTCCTCGAGAACCTCTTCCCGCCGATCCCCTCCGAGCTGATCATGCCCCTCGGAGGCTTTTATGTGCGCAGTGGCCAGCTCTCTCTATGGCTTGTTGTGCTGTCCGGCCTGCTCGGCACCGTGCTCGGCGCCCTGCCCTGGTACGGCATCGGCCGCCTGGTGAACGAGGAGCGCATCGAGCATTGGTTGGAGCGCCACGGCCGCTGGATCGGCATCAGCCCCCAGGAGTTGCAGCGCAGCCGCAACTGGTTCAACCGCCACGGTGTCGCCCTGGTGTTCTGGGGGCGCCTGATTCCAGGCATTCGCACCTTGATCTCCGTGCCGGCGGGCATCGAGCTGATGCCGCTGGTTCCCTTCCTCCTCTGGACCACCGCCGGCAGCTTCCTCTGGACCCTGCTGCTCACCGTGGCGGGCTATGCCCTTGGTGAGGCCTACGTGAACGTGGAGGTGTGGCTGGGGCCGGTAACGAAGCTGATCAAGGTGCTGCTGCTGGTGGCGATTCTCGGCTTCTCCTTCTGGCTGGGCCTGCGCACCTGGAAGAAGCGACAGGACAGCCACTGACCCGTGAGCCCACCCGCCCTTGGGGGCGGCCGCCGCGGGCGACGGCCGGTTATCCCCCCCCAGGGCGACAGGCAAGCCCCGCCGCTCAGAACGGCACCTCCTCCTCGCTGGGCTCGCCGCCGCCGAAGCCCCCCGAGGCCGCGGCTTCGTTGTCGCGGCGCGAGCCCAGCAGCTCGAGGCGATCGACGCGCACCACCGGCTTGCTGCGCTCCTCGCCGGTGGCCTTGTCGGTCCAGCGGTCGAGCTTGAACGAGCCGATGATTCCCACCAGCGACCCTTTGCGCACGTAGTTGGCGGCCACCTCGGCCTGCTTGCCCCAGATCTCGAGGTTGAACCAGTCGGGTTCGTCGTCCCGGCTGCGGCGGTTCACGGCGAGGGTGAGGTTGGCGACCACGCTGCCGGATTCGAGGTAGCGCACCTCGGGATCGCGGCCGGCCCGGCCGACGAGGGTGATGGAGTTGACGCCCATGGCGGTTAGCTCTCTGCGGAATGGATCAATGATGCGGCACCCGTCGCCGGGGGCCACGTCTTGTTCGTTCCACCACCCGTCTCGCCGCCCCGTTCCCTTCGGCCGCGGCGACGGCGGTCCTTAGGATCCGCTCACCCCTTCTCCCGCCCACCCCCCTCCGTGTTCTTCCGTCGCTTCCAGCTCTCCCGGGACATCGGCATCGATCTGGGCACGGCCAATACATTGATGTACATCTCCGGCAAGGGGATCGTGCTGCAGGAGCCCTCGGTGGTGGCCATCGACCTGGAGCGCAACCTGCCCCTGGCCGTGGGCGAGGAGGCCAAGCTGATGCTCGGCCGCACCCCTGGCAACATCCGGGCGGTGCGGCCCCTGCGGGACGGCGTCATCGCCGACTTCGATGCGGCCGAGCTGATGATCAAGAGCTTCATCGAGAAGGGCAACGAAGGCCGCGGCGTGATCGCCCCACGCCTCGTGGTGGGCATCCCGAGCGGTGTGACCGGGGTGGAGCGCCGGGCGGTGCGGGATGCGGGTCTGGCCGGCGCCCGCCAGGTGCACCTGATCGATGAGCCGGTGGCGGCCGCCATCGGGGCCGGTCTGCCCGTCACCGAGCCGGTGGGCACAATGATTGTCGACATCGGCGGCGGCACCACCGAGGTGGCGGTGCTCAGCCTGGGCGGCACGGTGTTGAGCGAGTCCGTGCGGGTGGCCGGCGATGAGCTGAGCGAGGCCATCACCGTCTTCCTCAAGAAGGTGCACAACCTGGTGGTGGGTGAGCGCACCGCGGAGGACATCAAGATCCGCATCGGCTCCGCCTTCCCCGATGACCCCCACGACGAGACCTCCATGGACGTGCGAGGGCTGCACCTGCTCTCCGGCCTGCCCCGCACGATCAACGTGCGCGCCGGTGACGTGCGGGAGGCGATGGCCGAACCCCTCAACGTGATCGTGGAGGCGGTGAAACGCACGCTCGAGCGCACCCCCCCCGAGCTGGCCGCGGACATCGTGGATCGCGGCATCATGCTGGCCGGCGGGGGCGCCCTGGTGCGCGGCCTCTGCGACCTGATCAGCCACGAGACCGGCATCCTCACCCATGTGGCCGAGGAACCGCTGCTGTGCGTGGTGAACGGCTGCGGCATGGTGCTCGAGGATTTCGAGCGCCTCAAGCGGGTGCTCGACACCCCCGATTTCACCCGCCCACCCGCCTGAAGTCGATGCCGGCCTCGCGCTGGGCCCGGCTGCGCGCCCTCCGGCCCCTGCAGCAGGCCTGGCCGTCCCTGCTGGTGCTCGCGGCCCTGGTGGCCATCCGGCTCAGCAAAGGGGCGGGCCTGGTCGATCTCTACGCCCTGATCAGCCGTCCCTTCTGGCCCGGCACCGCCCAGAGCGAATGGCTCCGCTCCGCTGCCCGCACCGAGCAGGAGCTCCGCCTCAGCGCGCTGGAGCGGGACAACCGGCGGTTGCGACGGCTGTTGGAGCTCCAGAAGGATTCCGCCGACCGTTTGCGCGCGCCGGTGATCTCCCGCGAGCCCGTCGGCTGGTGGCAGCAGCTCGTGCTCGGCTCCGGATCCCTGGCGGGCCTCCGCCCCGGTCAGGCGGTGCTGGCGCCGGGGGGGTTGATCGGTCGGATCAGCGCCGTCACCCCGAGCACCGCCCGGGTCACCCTGCTCACCGATCCCTCCAGCCGGGTGGGGGTCTGGGTGGCGCGAAGCCAGACCCATGGCCTGCTCAGCGGCGTGGGCACCGGCCGCCCGCAGCTGCGCTTCCTGGAGAAGGATCCCCAGGTGCGCCCCGGCGACGTGGTCGTCACCTCCCCGGCCAGCACCCTGGTACCGCCAAACCTGCCGGTGGGGGTGATCCAGACCCTGGAGACGGGCGCCGACCCCGCCCCGGAGGCGGTGGTGCAGCTCAGTGCGCCGCTGGAGGCCGTGGACTGGGTGCAGGTGGTGCGCCCCTGATGGCCCAGCTCTCCCGCCAGCCCCTGTTCGCCGCCACCGTGCTGGTGGTGCCGTGGCTCACCCTGGCCTCCCCCGCCTGGCTGAAGCTCTCCGGGGTGCCCCCCGCCTGGGCGGTGCTGTGGCTGCTGCCGTGGGCGCTCGTGGAGGGTCGCTTCTGGGGGGGCTTCGCCGGGTTGGGTTTGGGCCTGCTGCTCGATTCCCTCCATCCCGGCCCGGTGAGCCTGCTGCCCGGCCTCACCCTGCTGGGCTGGTGGTGGGGGCGGCTGGGGCAGGGGGGGCGGCCGATTCAGGGCAGCCTCAACCTCGGCCTGCTGGCGCTGGTCGGCAGCTTCGCCCTGGGGCTCAGCCTCATGCTCCAGTGGGCGGTGCTCTCGCCCATTTCGCGGCGGGCCGCGGTCGGGGTCGCCGGCGAGGTTCAGCCGGCGCTGCTGGCCCTGCCGGGTTGGAATTGGGAGGATCTCGGCGGCGCGGGTCTCCATGCCCTGTTGGCCCAGACCCTGCTCACCGCCCTGCTGGCCCCGATGCTCTGCTCCCTCCAATTGCTGCTCTGGCGGCAGATCCTCGCTGGCGGCTCGCACCGTTGAAGGCTTCTTTCCCGCCTCCGATCCGTCGCCCCTGGCTTCAGGGGACCGTCGCCCCCCTGGCCGTCCCCGCCCTGCTCGCCGCGGCCCTGCTCGCCGGCTGCGCTCGGGAAGGGGAATCCCGGAGGGGTGAACCCCGGCCGCCCGCGCGCGAGCTGAGCGTCTGGACCCTCGACCTGGCGCCGCGCTTCAGCCCCTACATGCGCCGCGTGATCGCCGCCTGGGAGCGCCGCCATCCAGGCGTGCGGGTGCGCTGGACCGATGTGCCCTGGAATTCGGTGGAGCGCAAGCTGCTCGCCTCGGTGTATGCCCGCACCGCCCCGGATGTGGTGAACCTCAACCCCGTCTTCGCCGCCAACCTGGCGAGCCGTGGGGGTCTGCTCGACCTCAGCACCGTGCTGCCGGCGGGGGCGGAGCAGACCTATCTGCCGGCGATCTGGGCCGCGGGTCGCCAGGAGGGCCGGCAGTTCGCCATCCCCTGGTATCTCACCGCCCGGGTGAGCCTCGCGAACCGGCGGCTGCTGGGGCAGGCCGGCTTCGCGGCTCCGCCGCGCCGCTGGCGTGAGGTGCCCGCCTATGCCGAGGCGATGAAGCGGCGCACCGGTCGCTACGCCCTGTTTGTCACCGTGGTGCCGGACGACTCCGCCGAGCTGCTGGAGTCGATGGTGCAGATGGATGTGCGGCTGCTGGACGACCGGCGTCGCGCCGCCTTCGACACGCCCTCCGGCCGTGCCGCCTTTGCCTTCTGGACCGACCTCTACCGCCGGGGGCTCCTGCCGCGGGAGGTGGTGAGCCAGGGGTACCGGCGCGCGATCGAGCTGTACCAGGCGGGCGACCTGGCCCAGGTGGCCAGTGGCCCGGATTTCCTGCGCAATCTGCAGACCAACGCCCCCGGCATCGCCGCGGCCACCGTCACCGCCCCTCCGATCACCGGCCCGGGGGGCGCCACCAACGTGGCGCTGATGAACCTGGTGGTGCCCAAACAGAGCCGATTGCCCCGGGAGGCGGTCGACTTCGCCCTGTTCCTCAGCAACGCCGACAACCAGCTGGCCTTCGCCGAGGAGGCTCGCGTGCTCCCCTCCGCTCGCCAGGCCCTTCGACGGCTGGAGAGCCGGCTGCGGGGCGCCCTGAGCGCCGACCCTCAGCAGCGGCTGGTGCAGGAAGCGCGCCTGCTTTCGCTGCGCACCTTGGCCACCGGCCGGGTGCTGGTGCCCGCCACCCCGGGCCTGAAGCGGCTCCAGACGATCGTGTACACCCAACTGCAGCGCGCCATGCTGGGGGAGACGGACAGCCAGAGCGCCCTGCGCCAAGCGGCGCAGGAGTGGAATCGCTACGCCGCGGCCCGCTGGCCCTGAACCGGCCCGGCGCTGTTTCTGCAAAAATCCTTAAGCCTTCCGCCACGCCTCCGTGGCAGGGGCTCCGGAGGCCAACCCCAGAGCCTCCCGACGGGTATGGTTGCGAATCTTCATCAGGCTTCCTCCATCGAGATGCCCATGACTCTGGATGCTCGGTCCTCAGTCCTGCCCGATGGGCATGCCGATGGACCTTTGGACGGGCACCCCGAAGCCCTCTCCGCCCTGCGGGCGGCCCCGGCGCCCGAGGAGCAGCGAGCCACGATCCTGGTGGTCGACGACGAGCCCGCCGTGCGTCGCGTACTGCTCATGCGCCTCCAGCTCGCCGGATATCGGGTGATCTGCGCCGAGGAGGGGGAGGAGGCCCTGAGCCTGTTCCACCGGGAGCAGCCCGACCTGGTGGTACTCGATGTGATGCTGCCCAAGCTCGATGGCTTTGCCGTCTGCCGCCGGCTGCGGGCCGAATCCTGCGTGCCCGTGATCTTCCTCTCCGCGCTCGATGCCATCGCCGAGCGCGTGGCGGGCCTCGACCTCGGGGCCGACGACTACCTCCCCAAACCGTTCAGCCCCAAGGAGCTGGAGGCCCGCATCGCCACGATCC
>JBIPMZ010000275.1:0-3507 GCA_044376165.1 Cyanobium sp. | reverse complement strand
GTGATCGGCATGGGCATGGGTGTCGAGGCAGGCCACCAGGTCGATCCCCAGCTCTCGGATCAGCGAAAGGTCGCGGCCGTGCTGTTCGAACACCGGATCGATCAGCACCCCCTGGCGGCTCGGTACTTCGGCGAGCAGGTAGGCAAAGGCGGGGTTCCGGAGGCGGGTCCATCAAGGGGGTGTCGATCGGGTGCGGGCTCAGTCGGGCATCGTCACGAACTCTTCGGCCACCGTGGGATGGAGGGCCATCGTGCGGTCGAAGTCGGCCTTGGTGGCCCCCATGCCGATCGGGATCGCCGCCATCTGGATGATCTCCGCCGCGTGCTCGCCCACCATGTGGGCCCCCAACACGCGACCTCCCTCTATTGCCACCACCAGCTTCAGCAGCACCTTGGGATCCCGCGCCGGCAGGGCCTGGCTCATCGGGCGGAAGCGGGCCCGGTGCACCCGCACCGCCTCCGCCCCGAGACGCTCCACCGCCTCCTCCTCGCTGAGCCCCACGCTGGCCAGCTCCGGCTGGCTGAACACGGCGCGGGGCACCAGGTCGTGCTGCACCTGTCGCGGTCGCTGGCCGAAAACGCTGTCGGCGAAGGCGCGGCCTTCGTCGATCGCCACGGGGGTGAGGTTCAGCCGGTCGGTCACATCCCCCACCGCATAGATGGAGGGCACATTCGTGCGTTGGTCTGCGTCCACCGGGATGCGATGCCCCTCCACCGCCACGCCGGCAACCTCCAGCTGGAGACCCTCCAGGAACGGTCGCCGGCCCGTTGCCAGCAGCACCCCCCCGCAGGGAATCCCCTCCCCGCCCCGGGTGGTGACGGTGAGATCGCCGGGGGCGCAGTCGCCGCTGATCGCCGCCGGCGCCTCGCCGAAACGGATCTCGATGCCGTCGGCCACCATCGCCTGGCGCACCGCTTCGCTGGCCTCGCGATCGAAGCCCCGCAGCAGGTGATCGCCACGCACCAGCTGGGTCACCCTCACCCCCAGGCCGTGCAGGATGCCGGCGAACTCACAGGCGATGTAGCCGGCGCCCACCACCACCATCGACTCCGGCAGCGACTCCAGCTCGAACAGGTCATCGCTCACCCAGCCCAGGTCGACGCCGGGGAGCGAGGGGCGGTGAGGCCGGCCGCCCACGGCGATCAAGATGCGGTCGCCCTGCAACGTGCGGCTGCCGCCACCGCCGTCGCTCACCACCAGCCGGTCGGGTCCGCCGAAGCGACCCCAGCCCCGCACCAGCTCCACCCCTGCCCGCTCCAGCGCCGCGCGATGCAGGGCGTTGAGCCGGTCCACCTCGGCGCGCACGTTGGCCAGCAGGACGGCGGCATCGCAGCCCCCGTTGGCGACGCTCCAGCCGTAGCGAGCGGCGTCGGCAAACCCGTGGCGGCAGGCCGACCCATAGACCAGGAGCTTCTTGGGCACGCAGCCGCGGATCACGCAGGTGCCCCCCACCCGATCCCCCTCCACGATCGCCACCCGGGCGCCGTGGGCCGCGGCACGCTTGGCGGCGGCCAGGCCGCCGGAGCCGGCACCGAGCACGAGCAGATCGAAGCGGTCGTTCATCAGCGTGGGGGGGAATGGCTCGGCAACTGGGCCCAGCTGAGGTCGGCCCCTTGGAGGTGGGCTCCGCTGAGACTGACATCCCGCAGGTCACAGCCGCTCAAGTTGGCCGCCTGCAGATCCGCCCCCGCCAGGTTGGCCCCGTAGAGGCAGGCTCTGCGCAGATCGGCCCCGTGGAGCTGGGCCCCCTGCAGCAGGGCGAAGCTGAGGTCGGCGCCGCGGAAGTCGCTGCCCCCCAGGTCGGTGAGCTGGTCGAGGCTGCTGCGGAAGTCGGTCTCCACCAGGCGGGCGTCCCGCCAGTGGCTGGCGGCGGCCAGCACCCCCCGCAGACAGCAGCGATGCAGGATCGCGCCGCTGAAGTCGGCCCCCTGGAGGCGAGCGGCGGAGAGATCGGCATCGTGCCAGAAGGAACGGCTGGCCTGCAGGGCCGAGAGGTCGGCTCCCCAGAGCAGAGCCTGCTGGAACGAGGCCCCTTCCACGCTGGCCCCGTGCAGCTGAGCATGGCCGAAACGGGCTTCGCGAAAGCAGCTGTTGCGGAGGTCACAGCCGCTCAAATCCAGATCGACGCCGTTGAGATCCGGCAGCCGCAGGCCCGGGAAGCTTCGCCGGCCCTGGGCGAGGCAGGCCTGCAGTTCCTGCAGATCCCTCGGGAGGTCAGAGGATGGCGGCGAGGGCATCAAGCTGTTGGCGCCGGGAGGAGAGCATCAGTCTCTCGGCTTCCGCCAGCAGGCGGAAGGTCTCCCGGTCGATCACCTCATAAAAGACCAGGCTTCCCTCGGGATGGCGGCTCACCACCCCCGCGATCATCAGCAACTTGAGATGCTTGGAGACCAGCGCCTGACTCAGGCCGGTGCGCTCCACCACGGCGGTGACGTTCAGGGGGCCGTCGCGCAGGGCCTGCAGCACCGCCAGGCGATTGGGCTCGGAGAACACCTTGAAGTACTCGGCGAGGGCGTCCATGGGTGGGGTGGGAGCCGGGCGGGAGAAGGGGAGGACCTGCCCTGAACAGGTAGAGCAATCCTAGGGCAACAGGTCATCGCAGAGCTTTTCTTCTGGAATTCTGTGGCTCCATGGTTCTGTGATGACGATATTCGGCGCACCGGCGGCGAAAAGCCCCTCCGCTCCGTCTTCCCGGGGGGAGCGGAGCGAGAGGGGCATGGGGTGAGCGGGATCCCCCGCTGAGGGCTAGAGGGCGACCTCGCCGGAATCGCCGGTGCGGATCCGGATCGCCCGCTCCACGGGGGTGACGAAGATCTTGCCGTCACCGATCTCGCCGGTGCGGGCCGCCTCGAGGATGGCACCGATGGCGGCGTCCACCTTCTCGTCGGGCACCACCACGACCACCTTCGACTTGGGCAAGAACTCCACGGTGAACTCCGTGCCGCGGTAGCGCTCCACCTGGCCTTTCTGGCGGCCAAAGCCGCGGGAATCGCTGACGGTCATGCCGACCACCTCGATTGCCACCAGGGCCTTCTTGACCGCGTCCACCCGGGTCGGGCGGACCATTGCCGTGATCATCTTCATGGGAATCGGGGCTCCTGTCGTGGGGTCAGTTGGTCATGGGGTCGTAGGCCTCTTCGCCGTGGGCCACGTAGTCGAGCCCGCGCTCCTCCTGGTCTGGGGTGACCCGCAGGCCGACGACCGCACCGACACCCCAGAAGATGATTGCCGTGGCAATCGCCACGAAGGCATAGGTAAACAATACGGCCTTGAGCTGCGTGAAAAACAAGGCCAGGTTGCCGCCGGCCTCCAGAATCTTCGCGGCAGCGGGGAAATAGTCGGCGGGTACGAGAGCTTTGGAGGCGAAGATGCCGGTCAAAAGAGCCCCCACCGTGCCGCCTACGCCATGCACCATGAAGGTGTCGAGGGAGTCGTCGAACTGGATGGCCGCTTTGACACGCACCGCGATCAGGCAGACGGCGGCAACGATGGCACCGATGGCGATCG
>JBIPMZ010000273.1:0-3515 GCA_044376165.1 Cyanobium sp. | reverse complement strand
CGGCACCGGCCCGAGAGCCACCTCCAGCCTTGGCCGCACCAGCCCCGGCGGCAGCGGCCCGGTGAACAGCTCCGCCTCCACCTTCGTGGCGAGGCCGTAGTCGTCTGGATCCCGCACCACAAACCCAGTGCGATACAGGCCGACACCACTCCGCTTGCCGCTGAATGTGGGCACCAGGAGCACCACCACACGCTTCATGGGGGTGGTGGGATCGTTTTTGGGGAGATAGCTCACGCTGGCCGTGTCCAGCTACTGCTTTGCGCCGGTGCGGATGCCTTCCTTACGGTTGAGCTCCTCCAGGTTGCTCGATGCGCGTTGCAGGTCCTCCTGGAAAGCGGGATTGCTGGCAGCCAGGGGACGAAAGATTGCGATCGATTCCTCATAAGCGCTGCGGGCGATCACGGGTTGGCCCAGTTCACTGTAAAGCACACCCAGGGTGTTCAGGCAACCGGCCAGATCGCCAAGGAAGGCCGGGTTGGTCTTCGCCAGCTCGCGATAGATTTTCACGGCTTCTTCCGTGGGGGCCAGCGCCTCTTGGCGGCGGCCAACGGCGCTGAGGAGGATACCCATCCGGGTTTGGCTTCTTGCCCTGAAAGGATCATTCCTTGCTAAATTGCTATTCACCCAGCCCATCACCTGCTCCATTCTCTCCAAAGCCTGCTGCGGTTGTCCGTTCTCGTAAAGCTCTCTAGCCTGCTTCTCCAGAGCCAGAATATTTGCGGGTATTTCAGATTTTGCTTGCGCCAGTAGGAGCTCAGATGATCGGTTGCCGGGAGCAAGGCCATGCTCGGCTGCCCGCACCGGCGACAACACCAGAAGCGTCAACGGAACGATCAAGAGCCTGGCTGCGTGAACACGGGTGAAACGGTGAGCCATGGCAGCAAGGATCTATGGCCATTATGTCCCGTTTTCCTTGCCAAAATCCATCGCTACGCCGCCGTTCCAGATTCCTCAACCCGCCCTTTCAAGCCCCCCTTCTTCGCGGAGGGCCTGCGGGCGCCCCCGCGCCGCGGCCAGATTCGCCCCGCGCCCCTAGAACGGAAGCAGGCGCTGCCCGTCGTTCCATGTGCCTCGCCATTCCGGGTCGCATCCTCGCCATCCGCCAGGCCGGCGAGGGCGACGATCCCCTCTGGCGACAGGCGGAGGTGGACTTCGGCGGCGTGCGTCAGCCGGTGTCCCTCGCCTGCCTGCCCGAGGCGCGGGTGGGCGATCGGGTGCTGGTGCACGTGGGCCTGGCCCTGAGCCTCGTCGCCGACGACCCGCAGGAACTCCCGCCGCACGATCTTTCATGATTCCCTCCGCGCCCATCACCGTCGACGGCAACGAGGCCGTGGCCCGGGTGGCCTATCGCCTCAGCGAGGTGATCGCCCTCTACCCGATCACCCCCGCCACCCCCATGGGCGAATGGGCCGACGCCTGGGCGGCCGACGACCGCCCCAACCTCTGGGGCACCGTGCCCAGCGTGGTGGAGATGCAAAGCGAAGGCGGCGCCGCCGGAACGGTGCACGGCGCCCTCCAGGCCGGCGCCCTCACCACCAGCTTCACCGCCTCCCAGGGCCTGCTGCTGATGATCCCCAACCTCTACCGCTGGGCCGGGGAGCTCACCCCCGTGGTGCTGCACGTCGCCTGCCGCGCCCTGGCGGCCCAGGGCCTTTCGATCTTCGGCGACCAGAGCGACCTGATGGCGGCCCGGGGCACCGGCTGCGCCATCCTCGTCTCCTCCACGGTGCAGGAGGCCGGCGACTTCGCCGCCATCGCCACCCGCGCTGCCCTCCTCAGCCGCCTCCCCTTCCTGCACGGCTTCGACGGCTTTCGCACCAGCCACGAAATCCAAAAGGTGGCAGAGCTCCCCGATGCCCTGCTCCGCGAGCTGGTGCCGCTGGAGGCCGTCGCCGCCCACCGCCGCCGCGCCCTCAGCCCCGACCACCCGGCAATGCGCGGCACCGCCCAAAACCCGGACGTCTGCTTTCAGGGCCGCGAATCGGTGAATCCCTTCCACGACGCCCTGCCCGGCCTGGTGGCCGAAGCGATGGAGCGCTTCGCCTCCCTCAGCGCCCGCCGCTACGGCCTGGTGGATTACCTGGGCGCCGCGGATGCCGAGCGGGTGGTGGTGGCGATGGGTTCGGCCTGCGGTGCCCTCGAGGAAACCGTGGAGGCCCTCCAGGCGATGGGGGAGCGGGTGGGGCTGCTCAAGCTGCGCCTGTTTCGGCCCTTCCCCGCAACAGCCCTGGCCCGGGCGCTGCCCCCCTCGGTGCGGGCGATCGCCGTGCTCGATCGCTGCAAGGAACCCGGCTCCCTCGGTGAACCCCTCTACCTCGATGTGGTGGCGGCCCTGGCGGAGGAATGGAGCGGCGCCCATCCCGCCCGCCCCCTGCCGCAGGTGCTGGGCGGACGCTACGGGCTGGCCTCCAAGGAGTTCACCCCGGCGATGGCGAAGGCGGTGTTCGATCACCTCCGGCCGCTGCTCGCGCCGCCGCCGGCAAGCCAACGGCCGCCGCACAACCACTTCACCGTCGGCATCGTCGACGACGTCACCCACCGCTCCCTGCCGGTCGATCCCACCTTCATTCTCGAAGGCAGTTACAGCCCTGACGGCCCCACCGCTGCCAGCCCTGCCTCAGGCGGCGAAGTGCGCGCTGTCTTCCACGGCCTCGGCTCCGATGGCACCGTCGGCGCCAACAAAAACGCCATCCAAATCATCGGCGCCAGCACAAACCTGCATTGCCAGGCCTACTTCGTCTACGACTCCAAGAAGGCCGGCTCGCTCACCACCTCCCACCTGCGCTTTGGACCCCGCCCCATCCGCGGCTCCTACCTCATCCAGCGCCCCACCTTTGTGGCCTGCCACCAGTGGGACTTCGTCGGCCGGATCGACCTGCTCGCCGGCCTGGTGGACGGCGGCACCCTCCTGCTCAACAGCCCCTGGCCGCCGGAGGAAACCTGGCGGCAGCTGCCGGCGGCGTTGCGCAGCGGCATCCGCCAGCGGCGCCTCGCCGTCTGGCAGATCGATGCCGGCCGGGTGGCGCAAAACGCCGGCCTCGGGCCCCACATCAACACCGTGATGCAGGTGGCCTTTTTCGCCAGCAGCGGCGTGCTGCCCCGCGAGGAGGCGATCGAGCGCATCCGCGCCGCCATCCCCCACACCTACGGCCGCAAGGGGGAGGCGGTGGTGCAACGCAACCTGGAGGCGGTGGACGCCACCCTCGCCCACCTGCAGCCGCTGGAGTGGAGCGCCCTGGCGGATCCGGCCCCGGAACCGCCGCCGCCGGATCGCTTCGCCGCCGCGCCGCCCTTTGTGCGGGAGGTGATCGCCCCCCTGCTCGCCCAGCGCGGCGATGCCTTGCCGGTGAGCGCCCTGCCCTGCGATGGCACCTGGCCCACCGGCACTGCCCGCTGGGAGAAGCGCAACATCGCCGCCGAGGTGCCGGTATGGGAAAGCGACCTCTGCGTGCAGTGCGGCAAATGCGTGCTGGTGTGTCCGCACGCGGTGATCCGCGCCAAGGTGAGCGATCCGG
>JBIPMZ010000272.1:0-3520 GCA_044376165.1 Cyanobium sp. | reverse complement strand
GTCGAAGCAGGCCCGCAACGCCAGCACCAGCAGGAGAAGGTTCAGAGCCGCCCAGCTCAGGTTCACCGCCAGGGTGGCGCGGGAAAGCGGCGCCAACGCGGGCCGCAGTGCCGGCAGCAGGAGATTGGCCACGCTCACCAGTTGGAGGGCGAGCAAGAACAGCAGGGGCAGCAGCAGACGTCGGGCGGGGCCGATGCGACGGTTTGGGGCCAGGGCCTTGGGGGTGACCCGAAAGCGCTGCGGCCGTCCCAGCAGGGTGAGCAGCACCGACGCGGCCAGCGGCACCAGGAAGATCCAGCGATAGAGCTCCGGCAGCAGGGCCGTGCGCGCGTGCGCGCTCAACCAGCGGATCAACAACAACTGGGCGCCGTAAAACGGCAGGGCGTGCCAGAGCAGCCCCTCGCCGCTGACCCGCAGCGGCGCAATCCCCAGAGTCCCCAGGCTCAGGGGGAGCAAGGCAAGAACCAGCTGGGGCAAGACAGTAAACCAATGCAAAATGCCTTCCAGATAGGCCAGCCGCTGCCCGGGGGTAAGCCCGGCGATGGTGAGCGGATTGGCGCCGGTGCGCAGCAGCTGCAGCGTGCCACTCGCCCACCGGCACCGCTGCCGCGCCATGGCAGCAGCCGTGAATGGGGCCAGTCCGGAGCTGAGCTTTTCCGCCAGAAACCGATTGCGATACCCCGCCGCCGTGATCCGGATGCCGGTGGCGAGGTCTTCGGAGGGGGTGCCGGTCTCGAAGCCCCCCACCTGCTCCAGCGCGCGGCGGCGCACCACAAAGGAGGTCCCGGCGCAGACCAACGCACCCATCGCCTCTCGGCAGGGTTCGATCCAGCGGTAGAAAGTCTCCTCATCCGGCATCAACCAGCGCTCCAGCCGCAGGTTGCGCATCACCGGATCCGCGTTGCGGTAGGTCTGGGGGGTCTGCACAAAACCCAGCTCCCGATCCGCGAATAGCGGCACGAGGCGCTGCAGGAAACAGGGCAGGGGCAGCACGTCGGCATCGAACACCGCAATCAGCTCGCCCCGGCCGTGGGGCAGGGCGTGGTTGAGATTGCCGGCCTTGGCGTGCTGCCGCTCCTGCCGCGCCAGGTAGCGCACGCCCAGTTGACCGCACAGCCGCTCCAGCTCCTCGCGACCGCTGTCATCCAGCAGCCAAACGGTGCAAGGGGGACCCTCGAGTTCAAGGCAAGCCCGCAGGCATAGCTCGATCAATTCCGGCGGTTCCCCATAGCTGGGTACCCACACATCCACCGTGGGCCATGGCGCCAGCGGCGGCTCGGGCAGGGGCGAGGCCGTCTTTGCCGCAGGGGGCTCGCGGAGCGAGGGCAGCCAGAGGCTGAACAGCAGCGCCAGAAAGCTCGTGAGCAACATCGAGGCCTCGGCCCCGAAGGCGACCAGGCTGAGGGTGGCCGCCAGGGGGGAGTCCAGATTGAGGGTCTCGCCCCCACGCCAGAGCAGGTAGCGAATCCCGAGCAGCAGCAGCAGCAGGACGGCCCAGGGCTGACGCCTGGCGAGGCCGGAAGGGCAGGGCTCAGGCAGCACCCTCAGGCTCCGGCTGGGGGCTTGGCGCTCGGGCAGACCTGGCGGGCGAAGTCGCAGGCCTGAATCGCCGGCTTCTGCCAGCGCAACGGGATCTCCAGCAGGTCGCGGCTGCCGCTGATCGCCTGGGCGATGAAGATCAGCGCCGCCAGGCAATTGGCCACAACGTGCCAACGCCGCCAACGCATACTTCGCTGGATCTCGGGCTGGGCCGCCACCGCAAACAGCAGCAGGCCGGTCAGTCCCGCCCCTCCCCAATAGTGGGACTGCCAAAAGGCTGCGGTGAACGGATCATCGCTCAGGCGCCACACCTCCTTCTGGCTGCCGAGGGTGAGCAGGCCCAACCAGGTGAGCAGGGCAAAGGAGGCGCGGGAGATCGCCCGCTGCGCCCGCCACAGCGCGACCAGAGCCGCCGCCGTGCCAGCGCCCACCAGGGCGAGCCGCGCCAACCGGGCGCCATCGCCCGCGAACGAAACCAGGGGAGAAGCCGTGCTGATCACCACCACCAGGGCCAGGCCTTCGATGGCCACCACGGCAGCCGCCAGGCGGCGACCGATCTGGAGGTGCTCCGCGCCGCTGCTGGCGGGAAGGCGGCTGCGACCGAGCCGGCGCAATCGGGTCTGACGGGCCAGGTGCAACGCCACCCCCAACAAGGGGTAGGCGATTGTCACCATCAAGGCCGGATGGAGGATCCAGAACCAGTCGATCGAGGTCACGGCCGGGCCGCGAGAGGAGGGCACCCTAAGCAGGCGCCACCCGCAACGGAGCCGTGGCTCTCTGGCAGGATCGGGCTGTTCTCCGCTGCAGTCGCAATGTCCCTGGACCAGCTACGGCAGTTTCTGCTGCGGATGCAAAACGAAGACGATCTGCGCCGCCAGGTGCTGGCGGCCGCCACCGCCGATGACGTCGCCCAGATCGCCCTGCGCCTCGGCTACGAATTCTCCGGGGATGAGCTGCTGCGGTCGTCAGGCCAGCGCTTTGCGCGGGTGACGGTGCACAAGAACGACATCCCCGGGGAATACAACTGAAGCCTCCCCAGCGGCCAGCCCCCATCAGGGTGCCGTGGCCGTTGGCAGCTTGTAGGGCAGGGAGGAGTGGTGCAACACGATGCGGATCTGACCATCGGGCTCGCGCAGGAACGCCCAGGTCTTGTCCACGGTGGTTGCATTGCCTTTGTTGTCGGTGATGTCCACATTGCCCATGGTGATGGCCAGATCACCATGCAACTGGATCACCTGCGTACGGATCGTGCACTTTTCCCAGGGGTTGATGGCAAAGCCGCTGTCCTTGGGGAAGCGGGGATTGTTGCCCACGAAATAGGCCAGGGCTCCCTCCTTGGTGGGGCGGAAGGTTTGGGCGCCGCTGGTCAGCGTTGGCTTGAAGGCCACCGGACCGTACTGGTAGGCGTAGGCGTCATCGAGCACCTTCTCCGCAGTGGTCCGCGCCGCGGGCAGGCCGCCGCTGCGGTACGCCCGGCTGATGGCCAGCAGTGCGTTGCACCAGGCCTGCTGGGCCTGCGTCACCTGTGCCTGGCTGATGTTGGTGTTCATCACCATCACCCCGGCAGCGGCCGGGCCGCCCGCGGGTGCTCCGGCTCGCACGGGCAACGAGGCCATGGGGAAGAGCGAGGCGGCGAGCAGGCCAGGAGCGGTGCGCAGAAAACGATTCATGCGATAGGAGGTCAGCGATTCCACACTAAACGCCACCACGGCCGGCGCTTCTTCCCTTCGCAGCGCCGGGCATGGCTTCCATCGCAAAACCAGCCGTGACGGCTCCGGCCGCAGCGGCAGAGCTGGTGCACCCCGGCGGGCGGCGCCAGGGGCACCGGGCCCGCTGGGCCCATACTCCTACCTGCCAGCGGGCCAGCTCAGCGCAACCCCTTCATGGCGTCATTCAAACGTTGCGCATCCGCAGCGCCCGCGGCATCGACCTCCTTTTCCACCCGCTGGAGCGTCTGGGCGGGTGGTGGCGAGGGGGGGGA
>JBIPMZ010000271.1:0-3522 GCA_044376165.1 Cyanobium sp. | reverse complement strand
CTATGGCCCAGGGTGTTTCCGGGGTACACAAATAGGTGTTTTTTCCAGCAATGGCGATCCAACACCTCCACCATCCCCCGAGAGTGTGCCGGGACCAGTTCCTCTCCTGGGCGTTCTCGCCGCACTTCGCTGTAGCCGCCACATGAGGAAACGGTTTCGGCCCCAGGCGACCCGCCCCGCGTTGCCCTGATTCGATCATTCGAGGCCTGGTGCAGCGGTGAGGCAGTTTCGCGGCAAAGGTGATGCTGGGCCAAAGCCGCTGCTTGCAATCGAGATAGTCCTGAGGGGATTGACTATGACACTCCTGGAGCTATGTGAACGCTCACTCCGCTGGCGATGCGAAGGGTGCCTCCCTTCAAAATGTCAAAGATGGAAGCGCGAGTCTGCTCTTTGCTGAGGTGGCTGCCCGCCGCTCATCTTGAGTGTTTACCTGAAGACTGCCCAACCAGAGGAGGAGGGTCGGCAATGCTTCGGCGGCGAAGATGGGTGGCTCTTTTGATGGTTGAGGTGACGAGGGAGAGACGAGAATGCATGCCTCTATGTCAAAGGAAAAATGCATCTGTTCGGTGCTGGAGCCCCGCTGCCTATTTGATCTCGGCATATCCAATCCCCGAGGTGGCTGATGTTTGTATATTTTGGCCCGTGTTCTGATGCATCTCTGCTATGCGCAGGAGCAAAAGCTGCTTGTCGGCCCGCTTTATCGCTAGGAGGATGTGCCGTGAGTCCATTGCTTGGATCTGTCAAAACTCAGGGGCTGTTGAAATCGTGGCGGCTGAACCATTGCCGCTCACTCTGCTGAGGCAGTTTGGCGGGCCCCCCATCAGGCCCATAGCCAACATGGGCCATTTTGGCCGCCAACTTCACCCGAAGCTGCGCGAGGATCGCGACCAGCTCTCTTTCATTCAGCTGCCAACCGGCCGGAATTCTCTGGGGTTCTGGCACTGGTTCGCCCTGCTGCCAGCTGACCAGATTGATGGTTTCGGCAGGATCCTGTACCAAATCATAGAGCTCCCACTGGTCGGGTTCGCAGGCAGCAGAATCAGCACTGCCGCTCTCACTCCTGCGGCCATCGATGTAACGCACCAGCTTCCATCCCTCCTCGCAGTAAGCATAAACGTGGTTGGGCTGGGCAATTGGCCCTGGTTTCGTATTCTGCTTTCCCTGGGCAATTGCCTCGTCCACGATCTTCAGATAATCGGTGAACGTAGCCGGCAGGCTGCCGCGGTCCGGGAGGGTGATGTCGTCTTGGGTCACGAACAGCACCCCCTCGCCGTCGTCGGCTTGCTCCTTGTTTGCACCGCTGATCAGGCCGCTGAGGTCGCGGCCAGGCAGGGGATAGACCTCGTGGCCAAGAATCAGTGGCTCCAGAGCCGCTTGGTCGGCCTTGTCGTAGCCCGCCAGCCCCAGCAGGGTGGGCAACAGATCGATGTGGCTGGTCACCTTGTCGATGTCGACCATGGTGTCGGGGGAGGGGTTGACCCGGGAGCTGGAGACCACCAACGGCACGTGCACCGTTTCCCGGTAGGCGTTATGCCATTTCTCTATCTGGCCTCCATGGGCACCGCCCATCTCGCCGTGGTCGGAGGTGAAGACAATCACCGTGTCATCCAGCAGACCGATCTCTTCGAGATTGGCCAGCAGCTTGTCGATCTCCAGATTCACTAGATATTGGAAATAGACATAGGCCTGCAGGTGGGCCAGCAGCCACTCTTGCGGCCGCCCCGCCGACTTGTAGGGCAACGGCGCCACCTGCCGGAGCTGCTGCGGGTAGAGGGCCAGAAAGCCCTGGCCGATCTTGAACGAGGCCTCGTACTGACAACGGGGCTTGGTGCTGAGATCGCTGTTCCAGCTTGGGGCCAGCAGGCTGTTGTCCTGGGGGAAACCATCGGGATTCAGAGGTACCCGGTAGGTGCCGCCCGCGGGTGCCCGGCTGCGCTCGCCCTGGCTGGGGATCGGCGCAGGTGCCGCCAGCAGGGCGCCGATCTGGGCGAAGATTCCATCGGGCTCGTTGTCGCCATCCCCGGAGGCCCCCGTTTGCACCCCGCCCAGCCAGGGCAAGGGCCAGCCGGTGATGTCGTGGGGGTTCACGAACCCTGCCACCGCGAACCAGGGCGTCTGCTCTTTGGTGGCATTAGTGCTGTCGTAAACGTTGCGGTTGTTGGTTTCAACGCCGAGGGCCTTGCGGTTGAAGAAGCCGTTCGCCACATCCGAGAAGCCGATGTCACGGAAGACGCCCAGGTTGCCGGGCCCACCCCCCTGGCTGCTGGGCCAGGAGAGCGACCAGTCGCTGAAACCCCATGCCTCGAGATCAGGGGCCGGGGGATTGGTGAAATCGTGGCGGCCGAAGTAGTGGGTGCTGTAGCCCGCCGCCCGGAACCAGTCGCCGACGGTGGGCACTTGGTTGTTGGGCAGCCAGGGGAAGCTGGGATCGTAGGCTTGCTTGAACATGCCGGCCGTCTGGGTGACCAGGTGGCGACTTGGATACTGGCCGGTGTAAAGGCTGGCCCTGCTGGGAACGCAGGCCGCAGCGGCGATGTGGTGGCGACCCAGGCGCACCCCGTGGCGGCGCAGGCGACGGAAAGCGGGGAAGAAGGGCAGGAATGGATTGTCATCCTGCAGGGCTGGGTCGAAGCTGAGGACTTGATTCAGCTCCGCTATTCTTGGGGTAAGGTTTGTCTGGCTTGGCGGCATTCTCATCTGGTCGACAAGAATGAATAAAATGTTTGGCTTGCTCGTTTTACGACTCATTCTGCGCTGTGCGTTTCTCAAAACTTAGGAACATCTCCCGGGCTGCGCAATAGGATATTAACAATATGTCATTTCTCCGTTGACAGGTCAGGGAGAAAGCCTCCACTACGAAGGAAGAGGAGCGGCTGCATGCTTGAGGCCAGGCGTAACTCAGCTCTGCTGGAGATGATTGATCAATGGGTATGGATGCTGTGCTGAGCTCAATGCGAGATTCTGAGCTGGAGCGTTGGGCTGCATGATTGGAGGCCTATGGATTGCCGCAGTGGTGCGCAAAGCGAATCGGCATCAGGTCGGCAGCGCCTCTTGAGGTGTGTCTCGTCTGGAACCAGTGTTCACAGAACCCGTGAGCCACTCCCACCTTGAAGAGCCCTATTGCAGAGCTGCTGCAGCAACTGCATCCGGTTTGGCTTTGCAGTAGCTCCCGCTGTGTTTGCTGCGAGTAGAACGCGTAACGTCGCTCCTGCTCCCCGCTGCTGTTCAGGCGTTGCCGCTACCACCCCACCAAGACAACGGCAGATCCCGCAGGGCGCCGATCAACACAAACCAGGCCAGCCGCAGCCGCGCCAGCAGCCCGGGGCGGGCCGCCAGCTCCAGGTATTTGGCCCGGCCGCAGTCGCTGCGGATCCAGCGGGCGATGGCCGGGGGAATGGTGGGCGTGTCGGTTGTGGCATTCGGCATGGTCGTTTAGATCTGGCGCAGGGCGTCGGCCTTGTCTTTGAAGTCGCTGAGCAGCAGTTGCAGGTAGGTGACCTTGCGCAGCTTGATGTTGGCCAC
>JBIPMZ010000402.1:0-3091 GCA_044376165.1 Cyanobium sp. | reverse complement strand
GCCGGGCGAGCGTGTGCGCTGCATCGTGAGCGTCAACATGCTGTCGGAGGGGTGGGACGTGAAGAGCGTGACGCACATCCTCGGCTTGCGCGCGTTCGGTTCCCCCCTTCTGACCGAGCAGATCATTGGGAGAGGCCTGAGGCGCGCAAACTACGACGTCCTGAATCAGCCGCTGGATAAACGGCCGGAAGGGGCTGAAGAGACTGTAGATGCCTTCGGTATCCCGTTCGTCGGCTTTCCAGTTGAGCGACGGAAGCGACCACGTGCTGGCAAATGGGGCAAGGAGATTCACCTCATAGAGCCCGACGAGAAGAAGTCCAAGAATTGCGTGACAGTGCCCAACGTTCGTTCCTGGGCGGTAGGCGTGACCGATTCTCTGGCGGACTTGGTTCGGGTGCATGATCTACCGCAGATCCGCATTAATCCCAAGGAAACGCCACCCGATGTCCACGTGAAACCGGTCGTTGGCGGCAAGCCGGAGGCTGTCATGACGTTGGACGCCGTCCGGCGGGAATGGCCCGTACTCCGGACAGCGTTCCTAATGGCGGAAGAACTGCACGAGCAAATGAACCCAGGCTCATCGAGCGATTTAGGCATCGGCCCAACGTTCGACGAGCTGCTGGACGTCTCCCGGTCCTACCTGGCGTCACGAGTTGACCCGCTTGAAGCCGGAGGTATGAAAAGCGATATCCGCGACATTGGCATCTATCACTGGCGACGCCAGGCCGTCGATGCGCTCGAGACAGCTATCCGCAGCGCGGGTGTCGCCGGCATGGAGGCTGTGCCGATTCTCGGAACTCCGGAAATCCTGGATTCCGCAAACGTTCGGCGATTCCAGTGGACCGGCATCGTTGCGGACGGGAAGCGCTGCCACACGAACAAGGTGCCGTGCCACACGCCGCTCGAGAAGGACTTTGCTGACTTCCTCGACCGGGCCAAAGACGTTATTCGCTATTTCAAGAACGAGCGGCTTGGTTTTTCGGTCACGTACTACGAGAGTGGCCGCCCTCGGCAGTACTATCCGGACTTCATCGTCGTGGCAAAAGAGGCCACTGGCCGCGAGGTGATGTGGATCGCGGAGACAAAGGGCGAGATCCGCTCAAACACAGCCTTGAAGAGCGAGGCCGCGCGGATGTGGTGCGAGAAGATGAGCACCACTAAGTACGGTACGTGGCGGTACCTCTTCGTCCCGCAGAAGAAGCTTCAGTCTGCTCTCGCTGCCGGTGTTGAGTCGGTCGCATCGCTCGCCACGGCTTTGGTCGACAAGCCTCGCAATACCCAGCTGCAACTCATCGATCTGGAAGACAGTCGCATCAAGCGGGAAGCCTTTAAGACGATGCTGCCCGTCTATACGCTCAAGGCTGCGGCCGGAGGCTTCGGCGAGAGTGCCGACGCTGAGCCCGAGGCGTGGGTTGACGCCAGCGAAATTGGGCGGCTTACAAAGGACATGTTTGTCTGCCGGGCTGTTGGCCGCTCAATGGAACCAACGATACACGATGGCGACTACGTCGTTTTTCGCAAGAAGCCGAAGGGCTCGCGAGCGGGAATCGTGCTGGCGCAGTATCGAGGCCCTGCCGACCCGGACACAGGCGGCTCCTACACGATCAAGCGCTACTCGTCCGAAAAAGTGCATCTCGACGGCGACGACTGGAAGCACACGCGGATCGTGTTGTCACCAACGAACCGCGATTACCAGCCGATCGTCATCGATCGAAATGACGACGAAAGCATTTCGATCGTCGGGGAATACATCGCCGTGCTCCGCGGGATGGAATAGAACTCAAGGGACTGCGTTTACGTTGCTCTAGCCCTATGTCAACGCTCGAAACCCCTGCCGCGCTCCGGCAGCTGATCGATAAAACAGCCGTCGATGCATGGCCGCAAAAAAAACCCGGCGGCACTACTCGACGGCGAATGATCGAGGATGCCATCCGCAAGGCTGCTAGGCTCCGTCGGTTTGATCTCAAAGCAGATCTTGCTTCGCTTATCAATGCCGAGTTTCAGTCACATCAGGCAAATCGCCTTCACCATTTGCTTGCGGCTGAGTTCGCTGGTGTTCCGGCGCCAGCGAACCAACGAGCGTTTACGGATTGGCAGCGCGATCTTCGGGAAGCGCTGCGCAACTGGATTCGAACCGCGATTTGGCAATACACCGATTTCAGAAAACTGCTCGTTGACTCCTGGGCTGCCGCAGTTGAGCTTCCGGACTTTGAAAGCCATCGACAGCGCATGGCCGACTGCGTTTGGGCCGATGTAGCCGATACATTCGCGGAAGCCGTGACCAGCGGACAGGCATTCATGCTTCAGCATCGTAAGGATGCATCCGAGAGGTTTGGCAAGGCTCGAAACGGGCTTGCAAAAACCGTTGACTCAGTACTGGAAGCGGCACGTGAGTTCTCAACCGAAGCACGCCCTCGTGTGCGTCGCGGCATCAGTGACTTGTCTAACGCAGCGGTCGCGGCCCTATTTGAGGGTTTCTCGCGCGTCACGTTTCATGATAATTCCAATATGAAGGTCGATGCCTATGAGCTTTTCCGGCGATCACCGGAATCGTGGGTGGACCTGGGGCAGGTATTGCACTTATTGGGATACGCGAGCCGCCCTTTGCCGAGTTTTGTTCGGCAGTCCACCGATGCCCATGGCGTGGAGTGGACGCTCTGCGAAGGTCTATGGCGAGCAACGCGAGCTATCGCAACGCCAGACGACCCGCCGGTCGTGTTGCCCTCTGCCACGAGAGGGCGATTAGCTGGACCACGGCTGGAGTTTTTTGTTTCTGTATACCACGCCGATACCGCGTGGAGCGAACAGCTGTTCACGATCTTTCTCGCCCCCGTTACATCGGGGCAACACATACGGGACCTAACCGATCGTGCGTCCCGAGACACACCCTACGCCTTGATCGTAGTTCGGCAGTTCGTTCCTGATTATGACCTGTGCCATTCAACACCATTCACTCAAGTGCCTGAGCTGCCTCGTGACACGATGGCACCCAGCGCTGCCCAGGTTGACGAGTGGATTCGCGATGCGGTGCGGGTTGCCGCAGCCGGCGGGATCGACCGGGGCGACAGCTCGCTACGCAACTTCGCCGTAG
>JBIPMZ010000270.1:0-3524 GCA_044376165.1 Cyanobium sp. | reverse complement strand
GCGGGGGATCAAGGCGATCCTCATCTACCCGATGAATGCCCTGGCCACCGACCAGGCCCGGCGCATCGCCGATCTGATCCACACCACCCCAGCCCTCGCTGGCCTGCGCGCCGGCCTTTACATCGGCGCCTCCGATGACGCGCCCACGGCGGCCATGACCGCCACCAGCGTCATCACAGATAAGGAGGCCCTGCACAAGGCACCACCCGACATCCTGCTCACCAACTACAAGCAGCTCGACTACCTGCTGATCCAGCCCCATGTGCAGAGCCTGTGGGAGCACAACGGACGCCTCCCGGATGGCAGCAGCACGCTGCGCTATCTAGTGGTCGATGAGTTCCACACGTTTGATGGCGCTCAGGGCACAGACCTCGCCTGCCTGATCCGCCGTCTGCGCGATCGCCTCCACTGCCCCGGCGACGAGCTGGTGTGCGTGGGCACCTCCGCCACCCTCGGCGGCCCCGACTCGCGCGAGGCGATGCGCAGCTATGCGGGGCAGATCTTTGCCAGCAGCTTCGAGGCCGCGTCCCTGATCGAGGAAGAGCGGCTCAGCCCTGAGGAGTTCTTCCGGGATCACACCGCCTATGGAGAGGAGGGGCTGCGACTCTTGCCCCTGCCAGGGCTTGAGGCCCTGGATCAGCTCGATCCCGAACATGCCGCCAGTGCGGAGGCTTACCTCGCCGCCCAGGCGGCGCTGTGGCTGGGGGACTCGCTACCGCCAGCACCTAAGGGCAACGTCCAGGCCGACACCTGGCGGTTGGCGCTGGGCAGCCAGCTCGGCACCTTGCCAGCTGTTCACAACCTGGTGCGCCAGGCTGCAAGCACCTGCTCGATCGAGGAGCTGCTGGAGCGCTTCTCCCGCCAGCTCGGCCTTGGTGATCAGTACCCCCGGCGTTACCGGGTATTGCTGCTCGAGAGCCTGCTGGCCCTGATCGCCCATGCCCGCCGCACCACCATCAAGCTCGATGGCAGCCCCGTCGTGGTGCCCTGGCTCAACCTGCGCGTGCAGCTCTGGTTGCGTGAGCTCAAGCGCATGGTGGCCTCGGTGGAGGCCACCCCCCAGCTGCGCCATTCCGACGATCTGGCCGGCAGCGACAGCAGCATCCACCTGCCTGTGGTTCATTGCCGCGATTGCGGCGCCACCGCCTGGGCCTCCACGGCGCTCCATTCCACCAGCAACACGCTTGACCGCGCCAACAACCTCCGCAACTTCTACAAGGCGTTCTTCACCGGTGCTCCTGAGCTCCGCTACCTCTTCCCCCAGGGCCATGCAGACGCAGAGGGTTGCAGCCACCAGCTCTGCAGCAGCTGCTTGTCGTTCCACCCCGCCAAAGAGCTGGCTGACACCACGCCCACAGGTGCGGTGCCCGTCTGCCCCAGCTGCCAGAGCCGCGAGCTCTTGCCGGTTGATATTCCCGACTGCAGCACGGTCGACGACAACAATCACCCGCGGGTCAGCCGCGATTGCCCCTACTGCAACGCCCAGCAGGGCCTGCTGTTGATTGGTTCCTCGGCCGCCAACCTCACCAGCACCTGGAGCGCTTCGCTGTTTGCCTCGGCCTTCAACGGCGATAAGAAGCTGCTGGCCTTCTCAGATTCGGTGCAGGACGCTGCCCACCGCGCCGGCTACATCGCCGCTCGCGCCTATCGCACCTCCTTCCGCACCGCCCTCACCACCACGCTGCAGGAGGCCGGCACACCGCTGCCACTCGATCAGCTGCAGGAGCGCCTGATCAGCGATTGGCAGCAGCGCTTCCCCAACCCGGTGGACTTCGCAGCCACCTTCATCCCCCACGACCTGGAGTGGCTGCGGGAGTGGGATGCCCTGCAGCAGCAGCTCACGCCCAGCCTCGAAGCAGGCGGCACCTTGATGCGCTTCGTGTGCGATCGGTTGCGCTGGGAGGTGGCTGCCGAGTTCGGCTACCGCTCACGCCTGGGTTCGTCGGTGGAGCAGGCCGGCGCGCTAGCGGCCGCCGTGGATCCCGCCGCGGTGAACAAGCTGTTGCCAGGCCTGCTCACTCGGCTGCAGAACGAGATTGAGCCGCTGCGCGGCCTGCGCCTCGGTCAACTGCATCAGCTGGTGGTGGGGCTACTGCAGCACCTGCGCCAACGCGGTGCACTGGCCCTGGGCGAGCTGGTGGGGCGCGACGGCAAGACCAGCGACTACCTCGAGAGCGGCGGTGAGAACACCTATCCCTTCAACCAGATCCCCCATACACCGAAGTTCGGTCGCACCGCCAGTCGGCCGATCTTTCTCACCAGCTTTCGCGGCAAGGGGCGCTTCGAGCAGCTGGTGCGCGACACCGGCCGCCCCACCTGGGCCCAGCACTGGCTGCTGCGCACCCTCACCCCCGCCGCCCCCCTGGACGCCGAGCAGCAAAAGGAGGCCCTGAACGCTGTTGTCGAGGCGTTGTGCCAAGCCGGCCTGCTGCTGCAGTTCAGCGGTGTGCGCGGTGAGCGCATCTGGGCGATTCCGCCGAGCGCCATCACGGTGAGCCATGAGGCCCATCCCGTGCGCTGCGAGCACTGCGGCGACATGCACAGCGTGACTACCGAGCAGCTCAGCCTCTGGGATGGTCTGCCCTGCCAGGTTCGCCATTGCCCCGGCAGCTACCGGCCTGATCCCCGCGGCGGGTTGCCTCTCTACCGGCGGCTCTACCAGCGCGGGGAGGTGCATCGCATCGTGGCCCGCGAACACACCGGCCTGCTGGAGCGCGGCGATCGCGAACGCCTGGAAACCCAGTTCATCCGCGGTGAGTACCGCAGCGATCCCAACCTGCTCTCGGCCACCTCCACGCTGGAGATGGGCATCAACATCGGCGATCTCTCCACCGTGCTCCTGGCCTCGGTGCCACCAGAGCCGGCGAACTACCTGCAGCGCATCGGCCGGGCCGGCCGCCGCGATGGCAACGCCATGGTGGGCACCCTGGTCACGGGTACCGCCCACGACCTCTACTTCTTCTCCGACCCGCGCGAGATGCTGCAGGGGCAGGTGAATCCCCCCGGCTGCTACCTCGATGCGGCCGCCATCCTTCGTCGCCAGCTTCTCGCTTACAGCCTCGATCGCTGGGTGGCGGGCGGCCTTGATCCGCTGGCGCTGCCACGCAAGCTCAAGCCGGTGCTCGATGGCGTGGAGAAAGCCCTCAGTGGCACCATCCCCCAGGAGTTCCCCTACCCCTGGCTGGGCTGGGTGCAGGCCCATCAGGCCGATCTCTTGGAGCGGTTCTGCGCCTTTTTCGGTGAGGAGCTGCAGCCCGCCAGCGCCGCTGATCTGCGTGCATTCCTGCTCACCCCCGCCGATGGCGGCGGAGAGGACGCTTTCGATGCGCCCTTCGCCCAGGAACTGCTGGCTCGGCTACGGGATCTGGTGGCCGAACGCAAGCGGCTGGGTGCAGAATCCCGCAAGCTGCGCGAGCGCTACAACAAGCTCTGCGAACGCCCCGACGACGGCCTCACCCCTGAGGAACGGGAGGCCAAGGATTCGATCCGCCGCGAGCAATTCGCCTACAACCAGCTGCGCAAAG
>JBIPMZ010000269.1:0-3526 GCA_044376165.1 Cyanobium sp. | reverse complement strand
ATGGAGCACCGCGATGCGATGCCCCATCGTCATCGCCTCCACCTGATCGTGGGTCACATACAAGGTGGTGGTGCCCAGCTGGCGCTGCAACGCGGTGATCTGGGCGCGGGTGCCGGTGCGCAATTTTGCGTCCAGATTGCTGAGCGGTTCATCCATCAGGAACACCGCCGGTTGGCGGGCGATCGCCCGGCCCAACGCCACCCGCTGCTTCTGCCCGCCGGACAGCTCCTTCGGCAGGCGCGCCAGCAGCGGCTCGAGCTCCAGCATCCGCGCCACCTCCGCCACCCGCCGCTCGATCGCCTCCTCCCGCGGCGAAGGCAGCCGCAGCCGGGCGGGCCAGGGGCGGCTCCAGCGGTGCAGCCCATCCTCCAGCTGCTGCCTCGCGCTGCGGGGCCGGCTGCGGCGCAACCCGAACGCCAGGTTGTCGGCCACGCTCAGGTGCGGGTAGAGCGCGTAGCTCTGGAACACCATCGCCACGTCGCGCCGCGACGGCCGCAGCCCCGTCACCTCCCTTCCCCCCACCTGGATCGTGCCGCTGCTGGGGGTGTCGAGGCCGGCGAGCAGGCGCAGCAACGTGCTCTTGCCGCAGCCCGAAGGGCCCACCAACACCAGGAATTCGCCGTCCGCGATGGTGAGATCCAGGGCGCGCAGCACCGGCACCGGTTCACCCTCGGCGCGGCCCCGGCGGGGCGGGTAGGTCTTGCTGACCTGCTGGAAGCGAACCTCGGCCAAACCGGCACGGCAACCGCTGGATCCTAGGGTTGGGGACCCGACGGCTCCGACGGCCGCTTTTCCGTGCAGTTCATCGACCAGGCCCGCATCGTCGTGCAGGCCGGCCGCGGCGGCGATGGCATCGTCGCCTTCCGGCGTGAGAAATACGTGCCCGCCGGCGGTCCCTCCGGTGGCGATGGCGGTCGCGGTGGTGATGTGGTGCTGGTGGCTGACGCCAACCTCCAGACCCTGCTCGATTTCAAATATCAGCGCCTCTTCGCCGCCGCCGATGGCGTGCGCGGCGGCCCCAACCGCCGCAGCGGCTCCGGCGGTCAGCCCCTGCGCATCCGCGTGCCCTGCGGCACCGAGGTGCGCGACGCCCGCACCACCATCCTCCTCGGCGATCTCACCGAACCGGGCCAGGAGCTGGTGGTGGCCCACGGCGGTCGCGGCGGCCTCGGCAATGCCCACTACCTCAGCAACCGCAACCGGGCGCCCGAGAAATGCACCGAGGGGCGCGCCGGCGAGGAGTGGCAGCTGCAGCTCGAACTCAAGCTGCTGGCGGAGGTGGGCATCATCGGCCTCCCCAACGCCGGCAAGAGCACCCTCATCGCCGTGCTCTCCGCCGCCCGCCCCCGCATCGCCGACTACCCCTTCACCACCCTCGTGCCCAACCTCGGGGTGGTGCGTCGCCCGAGCGGAGACGGCACCGTGTTCGCCGACATCCCGGGGTTGATCGCAGGGGCCTCCCGCGGTGCCGGCCTCGGCCACGACTTCCTCCGCCACATCGAGCGCACCCGCCTGCTGCTGCACCTGCTCGATGCCGCCGCAGACGACGTGGTGGAGGATCTGGCGGTGGTGGAGCGGGAGCTGCAGGCCTACGGCCACGGGCTGAGCGAACGGCCCCGTTTCGTGGTGCTCAACAAGATCGACGTCCTCGATCCCGAACAGCAGCAAGCCGTGGCCGAAAGGCTCCAGGCCCATCTCGGCGTGGAGCCCCTGCTGATCTCCGCGGCCACCTCCGTCGGCCTGGAGGCCCTCAAAGCCAAGGTATGGGACAGCCTCTCCCGCGCGCAGGCGGCAGCGGAGGAGGCCATGCCCGCTTTCACGGAGAGGGCCCTAGTTGCCGGGAAGGTCCCGACAACCCGGGCCCTGGAGGGGGTTTCCCCCGAGGGGACGACTCAGTCGTCGTAGACGAGGCACTCGGGTGCGTCGGGGTTGAGGTCGCAGAAAACCTCCAGGGGGGTGGGGTCGTGGGAGTCCTCCGGGTGGTGGGACTTGTACTCCTCGAGCCCCTTGAGCTCCTGCTCGAGATGGCGCACCTTGCCGGCATCGCCAGCGACCTTGGCCGCCTCGATTTCGGCTTTGTCCTTCTCGATGTGCTCGTCGATGCTTTTCATGCCAGATGCCGGACCCTCAGAGCCGGAACGAACCGCGCCCAACCATAGGTGGACCGGTGCGGGAAAGGGCAGCGATTGTGCGCCGCCGCTGATCCATGTTGACAATTCCCACTACATCATCCCGAGCCGGGCGCTCAGGTCGCCAGCTCGCTCAGCGCCAACCAGCGCTCCTCGGCCGCCGCGATCCGCTCCAGCAGCTCCGCCAGCTCCCGGCTGCGCCGCTCGATCTCCCCATGCTCGAGGGCGCCAGCTCGCTCTCCAGCGCGCTGCGGCGGCTCTCCCAGGCGGGGAGATCCCGCTCGATCGCCTCCAGCTCCCGGCTCTCCCGGTAGCTGCGCCGCCGCTCCCCGCCCCGGGCCGCCGCCGGGGCCGCGGCGCTGACCTCCGGCCGCTCGGCCGCGGTCTCCGCAGACTTGCCCGGAACGCTCGCGGCACTGCGGGCCGCCTGCCGCTCCAGGTAGGCGCTGTAGTTGCCCTCGAAGCGCTCCAGCCGCCCGCCCTCGAAGCAGAACAGGCGATCGACGGTGCGATCGAGGAACCACCGGTCGTGGGAGACCACCACCACGCAGCCGCGGAAGTCGTCGAGAAAGTCCTCCAGCACCGCCAGGGTGTGCACATCCAGGTCGTTGGTGGGCTCGTCGAGCAGCAGCACGTTCGGGGCGGCCATCAGCAGCCGGCAGAGGTGCAGCCGTCGCCGTTCGCCGCCCGAGAGCTTCGCCACCGGCTGGTGCTGCTGGGCCGGCGGGAACAGGAAGCGCTCCAGCAGCTGGGAGGCGCTCAGCTCGCGGCCCTCCACCTCCACCCGGCTCGCCGCCTCCTTCACCACATCGATCACCTTCCGCTCCCCGCCCCGGCCGCCCTCGCCGCCGCGCCCGCCCTCGCCCGCCTGCAGCACCTCGCTGTGCTGGTCGAAGTAGGCCAGCTTCACGGTGCCGCCCAGCTCCAACCGCCCGCCCGCCGGCGCCCGACGCCCCGCGAGCACCTCCAGCAGGCTCGACTTTCCAGAGCCGTTCGGGCCGATGATCCCCACCCGGTCCTCCGGGTCGAAGTCGTAGGCGAAGCCCTCCAGCAAGGTGCGCTCCCCCGCCGCCACCGCCAGGTTTTCCGCCGAGATCACGCGCCGGCCCAACCGCTGCGCCGTGGCCGCCATCGCCACGCGGCCCTGCACCTGGCGCGGCGGGATCTCCCGCAACGCCGCGATGCGCTGCAGCCGCGCCTTCTGCTTGGTGCTGCGCGCCTTGGGGCCGCGGCGCAACCAGGCCAGCTCCCGCCGCAGGGTTCCCCGCAGACGGGCGGCCCCGGCCTTTTCGGCCTCCTCCTCCTGCGCCCGGATCTCCAGATACCGCCCGTAGCCCCCCTCGTAGGCCCGCGCCTCGCCCCCCTCCACCGCCACGATCCGGCGCGTCACCCGATCG
>JBIPMZ010000268.1:0-3535 GCA_044376165.1 Cyanobium sp. | reverse complement strand
GAGATGCGCAGCCTCGATGCTCCCCTCCCCGTCAACAGCGAAGAGGGCGGCACCCTCTACCTGCTCGACCTCCTGCCGGCCCCGCCGTCCCGCGAGGCCCAGGAGGAGGAGAGGGAAGGGGAGCCGCAGGGGCGCGAGGCCCGGCACCGCTGGCTGCAGCGGCAGCTCGCCGCGCTGACGCCCCAGCTGCGCACCCTGCTCCTCTCCCGTCACCTGGAGGGCTGCACCTGGGTCGAGCTGGGGCAGGAGCTGGGGATCCAGCCGCGCATGGCCCAGCGCCGCCACGACGCCACCCTGGAGCAACTGCAGGAGGCCGCCCGGCACTGGCGCCCCGAGGAGGAGCCGAGGCCGCTCAGCGCGAGCTGATCGCCACCCCCACCGCCGATCCCAACGCCAGCCCCATGGCCAGGAGGGCCGCGATCAGGGTCTGCCAGGCGTTCACCAGCTCATTGCTGAGCCAACCCCAGCGTCGTTGCAGCGTGGCCCCGATCAGGCTCTCCACCAGGGTGGCCGCCAGCGCCACCGCGCTCACCAGCCCCCAGGATGGGAGATCGTTCAGCAGACCCAACGCCCGGCTCACGCCCGCCATCAAGGCGCCGCCCACCAGGCTGGCGGCGGTCCCCTCCAGGCTGATGGCGCCCTCGCTGCCGCGCGGCACCGGCTGCAGGCTGGTGATCAGCACCGTGGTGCGCCCCCAGCGCTTGCCGATCTCGCTGCCGAAAGTGTCCGCCAACTTGGCGGCAAAGCTGGCGGAGAAGCCCACCAGCAACAGGGGGGTCCAGCGGTCGGGGAGGAGCGGCACCAGCAGCGCCAGGGCGGCACCGGTGGCCGCGGAACCCCACACATTCTCCGGTCCCCGTCGGCCGCCCCGCCCCTCCGCCAGACCCTCCGCCTGCTTGGCGCGGAAGCCCAGCTTTGTGACGAGCGAGCCCAGAAACAGGTACAGCACCACCGTGAGCCAGCCCCGCCAGCCGAGGGTGCCCCAGAGCACGCTGCCCAGGATCGCGGCGTGCAGCCAGCCCGCCGGGGTGAGCAGGGGCGCGCGCTGGGCCACGGCAATCAGCCCCGCATTGAGGGTCAGGGCGAGGAGCCAGTGGCCTGGATCCTGGGGGGGAATGGGCATCGGGAGCGGCGCGGGGGCGGCGCCTGTGTTGCACAGGTCTAAGCGCCAGAGCCGCTCCCGCCGCCCGCGGCGGATAATCGCTCCATCCGAGAGCCCCCAGCCCCATGCTCTTCAAGCGCAAGTTCTTCCTCGACCTCAGCGGTGGCGGGGCGGAGCCGCAGCCCGCGCTGGTGGCTCCGGTGAGGCCGTCCGCTCCCGAAGAGGGGGAGCCGGCCACCGAAGCGGCGACCTCCGCCCCCGTCTTGCTGGTGAAGGCCCCGGCCGTCGCGGCGGGCGCGCCAGCCCCGCTGCCGGCTCCCGAGGCCGTGGCCCCGGAGGCCCCGGCCCCCGCCCTCACCACCGTCGAGGCCATCGCCGCCGAGCTGGCGGCGGCCCAGGCCGAACGGCCGGCCCCGAGCCTGGTCACCTTCGCCCCCGACTGCGTCACCGCCGGAGGGGCTGTGCCGATGCGCCGTCGCCGGGCGGGGGCCAATCTCGCCGGTTTCAAGGCGATGGCCCGGGGGATGATGAAGAGCTGACCTCCCGCCAGGCGGCCAGCAGCGCCAGGCCCGCCACCGCCGCCGTGGGGGTGCGCAGAATCCCCGTGCCCAGGCTCACCGGAATCCAGCCGGCCGCCTCCGCCACCCGCTCCTCCTCCGGGCTCCAGCCCCCCTCCGGACCGATCGCCAGGGTGATCCGGGCGATCCCGTCGCGGCCGGCCACCGCCTTGGCCACCATCCCGGCTCCCCCTCCCAGGGCCTCCGTCAGGGAGGCCAGGGCGCCGCGCCGGGTCGTGGCGAACAGCCCCACCCCGGGCGGTCCTGCCGCCAGCCATTCCGCCGCCGCGGCCGGCTCCAGCAGGGCCGGCAACCACAGCCGTTCGCACTGCTCCAGCGCCTCGCGCACCACAGCAGCCCAGCGCTCCAGCGGCGGGTTGCCCGCGCGCAGGCAGCGGCGGGCGAGCAACGGTTGCAGCCGGTCGGCCCCCAGCTCGGTCGCCATGCGCCAGACCAGCTCCGCCTCCCGTTTCGGCAGGGCCATCGCCAGCTCCAAGGCCAGGCGCGGGGCGTTTTCGCTCTGCAAGGGGGCGCAGACCCCCTGCTCCAGGCGAAGCTGGCCCCCCTCCGCCAGCGCCGCGGTCCAGAGATGACCCGCCCCGTCCACCACCGCCAGCCGATCGCCGCTGCGATATCGCAACACCTTCTCCAGGTAGCGCCGTTCCGGCGGGCGAAGCGTCAGCGATTCCCCGACGTCCCGCAGCCGAGCGGGTTCGACCAGCAGGCGGCGCAGCTCCCGGCTCATTCCTCAGGGAAGAGGCCCCCCCCTTCCGCCACCGGCCAGTCCTCGTTGACGCCACCGATCACGAGCTCGGCGATCTCGATCACGTCGCGGTCGAGCTGGCGCAGGGCATTGATCAGCACGTCCAGGGCCAAGGCATCGCTGGTGCCCAGGTCGATCCAGCACCGGCCCCATTCCGCCTGGTACTCGAACGCCGCCAGGTCATGCATCAACGACGGCAGGGCGCGCTCGGCCGCCTCCCCGTCCCATGCCAGCCAGCTCAGGTCGGCGCCGGCCTCGTGGGCCTGCAGGTTTTCGGCATTGAAGCCCCCCAGCTTGCCCAGCACGAACCAGCTGTCGAACACCCCCTCCACGTAGTCGCGCTCCCCCTGGCCGGGGGGATGGGCGAAGCGCAGCCAGATCCAGCAACTGAATGGATCGACTTCGCGGAAGCGGACCTCCATGGCTGGCGGAACGGCGATGGGCAGAACGGCTCCACCCTGGCACCCGGCAAGCTGAGCCCAGCCGCCCGGCAAGCTGGGCCCAAGCCCCCCGGAACGATGCTCGAGCTGCAATCGCTTCGCTACCACCCGGCCACCAGCCCGGAGCCGGTGCTGCAGGATGTGAGCCTGACCCTGGCAGCCGGGGAGCCCGCCCTGGTGGCGGGCCGCAGCGGCAGCGGCAAAACCACCCTGCTGGAGCTGATCAGCGGCCTGGCGGAGCCCGACGGTGGCCGCATCCTCTGGAATGGCGAACCGCTCCAGGCCCGCCAGCGACGGTGGCTTTGCGGCCTGGTCTTCCAGTTCCCCGAACGCCATTTCCTCGGGCTGACGGTGGGCCAGGAGTTGAAGCTGGGCAGAAAACGCTGGCGGAGCGAGCAGTCTGAGGCGGTGCTCCAGAAGGTGGGGCTCGAGGCGGTGACGCTGCAGCGGGAACCGGAGCGGCTCAGCGGCGGGCAGCAGCGGCGCCTTGCCCTCGCGGTGCAGTTGCTGCGGGAGCCGCAGGTGCTGCTCCTCGATGAGCCCACGGCGGGGTTGGACTGGCAGGTGCGGCAGGAGATCCTGGAGCTGCTCGCCGAATTGGGCCGGGAGCGGGCCCTGCTGGTGGTGACCCACGAACCGGAACTCTTCCGCGGTGTGATCGACCGGGGCTGGC
>JBIPMZ010000267.1:0-3547 GCA_044376165.1 Cyanobium sp. | reverse complement strand
GATGGATGATGTGGTGAAGGTATATGGCAGCGGCCCGACCGCCGTCGTCGCTCTCAACCACCTGTCGATGACGGTGCGACGCGGGGATTACCTGGCGATGATGGGTTCTTCCGGCTCGGGCAAGAGCACGGCGATGAACATCCTTGGCTGCCTGGATCGACCCACCGGCGGCACCTATCGCCTCAATGGCACCGCGGTGGAGCTGCTCAGCGACGACGAGCTCGCCCACCTGCGCAACCGCGAGTTGGGCTTTGTCTTCCAGCAGTTCCACCTCCTGCCCCAGCTGAGTGCCCTCGACAACGTGATGCTGCCGATGATCTACGCCGGCATACCCCGCCTGGAGCGGCGGGAGCGGGCGGCGGCGGCCCTCACCCGCGTCGGCCTGGCCCAGCGACTGGAGAATCGCCCCAACCAGCTCTCCGGCGGCCAGCAGCAACGGGTGGCGCTGGCGCGGGCGATCATCAACCAGCCGGCGCTGCTGCTGGCGGATGAACCCACCGGCGCCCTCGATTCCACCACCACCCGGGAGGTGCTCGATCTGTTCGACGAGCTGCACGCCCAGGGGATGACGATCCTGATGGTGACCCACGAACCGGACGTGGCCGCCCGGGCCGAGCGGGTGCTGCACTTTCAGGACGGTCACATCGCCGTGGACCAGGGGGAGCGGCTGCGGGCGATCTAGGAGGGGGCCAGGGGCGAAACCGGGCGTTCGAGGGTTTGGAGGAGTTGGCCCATCAGCAGGGCCACGGCGTTGGTCATCGTCCCGTCACCGGGGCCTGCGAGGGAGCCGGAGGGCAGGCCCGTGTTCGGATCCAGGTCGCCGGGATCGATGGCCACCCAGCCACCGTCCTGGGGAATGCGCAGCTCGAAGTGCAGGTGCGGGCCCGTGCTCAAACCGGTGCTTCCCACCCGGCCGATCACCTCACCCTGGCGCACCATCTGGCCCTCGCGCACGTACAGCTCGGAAAGGTGGCCGTAGAGGGTGCGGCGGCGGGGACGATCGTGCTCCACCTCGATCGCCAGCCCGTAACCGCCCGCCAGGCCGCTGCTCACCACCTGGCCGCTCAGGGCCGCCACCACCGGCGTACCCTCCGGGGCCGCCAGATCTTTGCCGGCATGCATCAACCAGCCCCCCAGCACCGGATGGAGGCGCCAGCCGAAGCCGCTGGTGGGCACGGAGGAGCCGATCAAGGGGTAGAGGAGGCGCAGGTTGCCGTTGCCCGCCACCGCCGCCGGTCGGGGGGTGCGCCCGAACACATCGGTGAGGCGAAAGGTGCCCGCGGCGCCGGAGAGGAGGGCCGTCACCGGCACCGAGATCGGCGGCAGGGGGGTGGCATCGGTGCGGAAGGCACCGTCGGGGGAGAGGGCCAGATCGCTGCCCGCAGCGGAGGGCGCCAGCAGGGGACCGCTGATCCCATCGCGGCGGTTGCGGCCGATCACCGTGACGCCGCCGCTGCACTCCAGGGCGGAGAGAGCACCGTTGCGGCAGGCGGCCTGCAGGGCGGGGTTGGCGAAGCCGGGGATCACCCCCCGCACCCGCACCCGCTCCCGCGGGGTGACGACGCCGTCGCGCACCAGGGCGTCGAGGTCGGCGTCAAAACGGCGGGGGGGTTCGGCGCGGCGGAGGGCGGCGGGGGGCTCCAGGGCGGGGGCGCCGGCCGGCAGGGAGCTCGGGGGCCGGTGGACCGGCTCCGGCGCAGGGGCGGCGGCGGCCGGCAGGGGCGGCGGCGCCGTGGGCGGAGCCAGGGCCTCTCCGGCCGACGGGGGGGTGCTGGCGGGGGCAGCGCCGGAATCCTGGGCGAGGCCGAGGGGCACCGTGAGCAGCGGCGCGCCGGCGAGGGCGGCGGCGGCGATCAGGGCGTGCAGGGGCCGGGGAGCCATGGAACCGGGGATCGGGGCGGAGGGGGAAAGGATGGGCCGGGGGAGGGTCGCGGCCTCGGGCGCGGCGGCAACATTGTGACGCAGAACGAAACGGGCCGCCGCCTCAGAACTGGCGGTCCAGGGCGAGCTGCCGTGCGCCGGAGCGCAACCGCAACCGGCCGTCGCGGGTGAGACCCTCCACCTGCCAGCTTTCGCCCCCGTGCCAGAGGGGGGGAAGGGGAAGGCCCAGCCGGGCCTCGGCCGCGGCCCGCACCGCCTCGGGCTCCGGGGCCCGGGCCACGGCCCACTCCAGGGCGCGCAGCACCCTCGCGGCCAGGGCGGCGGGCGGCAGGGAGACGGCGGCGGCACCGGGCGGCAGGCGGTGGCGGCCGTTGAGACCCACCCCCACCTGAGCCCAGCGCACGCGGCCCCCCCGCAGCCGCAGGCGGGGCAGCAGACCCGCCAGCTTGCGACCGTTCAACAGCAGGTCGTTGGGCCATTTGAGCTGCACCGGCAGGCCCAAAGCCTCCAACTCCAGCGCCAGGCCCACCGCCACCGCCAGACCGGGGGCGGCGGCGGCGGCGGGATCCGCAGGCCAGGGCAGGGCGGCACTGATCCAGGCCCCCCCGGCCGGCGATATCCACACGCGACCCCGTTGACCGCGGCCGAAGCGCTGCCGCCGCGCCACCACCGCCAGCGGCATTGCCAAAGCCGGCCGCTGCGCCAGGGCCGGGGCCGCCAGCCAGCGCTCCAGCTCGCTCTCGCTGCTGGCGCAGACCGGCAGGCCCCGCAGATGCCAGGCCAGCGGCGGGGGGAGGCCTCGCCGCTCCGGCAGGGCGCGGCGGGCCGCCAGCAAGGCGCCGATCACAGCGTGCGCAGCCAGGCGCCGATCCGCTGGGCCCCCCGCTCCAGATCCGCCACCGGATGCACCAGGGCCAGCCGCTGCCAGCCCTCGCCGCCGGGCCCGAAGCCATTGCCCGGGGTGAGGCAGACGCCGCTGCCCGCCAACAGGGCGGTGCAGAAGTCTTCCGAAGCCATCCCCCCGGCCTGGGGCGGCACCGGCAACCAGAGGTAGAGCGCCATCGACGGCGGCTGCGCCGCCCAACCCTGCCGCTCCAGGGCGGCGACCATCCGATCGCGCCGCTCGCGGTAGATCGCACGCAACCGCTCCGGCCAGTCCGGCGCCCGCTCGAGGGCCGCGATCGCGCCGGCCTGCAGGGCCAGGGACTGGTTGAAGTCCACCACCCCCTTGAGCTGGCGCAGGGCGGTGATCAACCACGGGGCGCCGATGGCAAAGGCGAGGCGATAACCGCCGAGGCACCAGCTCTTGGAGAAGGAGAAGAACTCGATGCCGCATTGGCGCCAGGCGGGATTGCGGAGCAGGGCGGGCGCTTCGCCGTCGAGGGCGAGATCCACGTAGGGGTTGTCGTGGGCGAGCACCACGTCGTGGCGGAGGGCCCGGGCCACCGCCTCATCCAGCCAGGCCTGGGCGCCGGTGGTGGCGGTGGGGTTGTGGGGAAAGCCGAGCACCATCAGCTGGAGCGCATCCCAGGTGCTGGGAGCGAGGCGCTCGAAGGGGGGACGCCAGCCCTGCCGGGCCTCCAGGGGGAGGAGCAACGGGCGGGCGGAGGCCAGCCGCAGGCCGCCCATGTGGGAGGGGTAGTAGGGATCGAGGAGCAGGGCGGCG
>JBIPMZ010000266.1:0-3552 GCA_044376165.1 Cyanobium sp. | reverse complement strand
AAAGCCGGCGATGTCACCCTCAAGCGCGGCTTGATCGCGGCCCTGGATCTATGGCAGTGGGTGAGCCAGGTTCGCAGCGGCAACATGCTGGCCCGCGCCACGGTGGTGATCCAGCTCCGCAGTGAGGACAGCGCCGGCGTGGTAGCCACCTGGACCCTCACCCGCGCCCGGCCCTCGAAATGGACCGGCCCCACCCTGGCCGCCAAGGGGGCCTCCGATGTGGCGATGGAGGAGCTGGTGCTCGTCTGCGAAGACATCGCCTACGAGTGAGGGCAGCCTGATGGTCACCACACTGCCCATCCAGCCCTGGCTTCCCGGCCGGGCCCCCGGTGTCTACGAGGCCGTAGCCCCGCGCTCTGCGCCGGCCCTGGCCCGACTCGATCGGGCCGTGTTCATCGGCCTGGCCGAGCGGGGGCCTCTGCACACCGCAGTGGATGTGGCGGATTGGAGCCAGTTCCAACAGCGATGCGGCGGCACGTCGCCAGGCTTGCTGTTGCCGGAGGCGGTGCGGCTGTTCTTTGTACAGGGGGGCCGCCACTGCCTGGTGGTGCGCTGTCTGAACCACGAGGCGAGCCACACACGCCACCTGACCCTGCCGGGGTTGGAGGTGGTGCCTGCCTTGCCACCGCTTCCCGCGGGGGAGGCCTCACCCGCCTTGGCTGCCCGCAACCCCGGGGGCTGGGCTTCGGAGCTGCGGCTGCGGATCACGTTGCAGCGAGAGCCGGCCCCGCTGCGCCAACACCCCGGCAGCCCCACCACCCTGCTCTGCAACGCGGGCAGCCTGCAGGTGGGCGACACGCTCAGCCTGAAGCGGGGGCGCCCAGGCGTCAGCGCCGATGCCCCGGAGCCGTTGCTCACCCGTGTGGCCCAGCTGGAGCCGATCGATCAACTCGGCGGCATGGGGCTCAGCCAGCAGCGCCTGGTTCTCGATCCAGCGCCTGCCGCCGAAGCCCTGGTGGCGGAGCTGTTGGCCGAGGCTCGCCGGCTGGAGCTGACGCTGGAGATCCGGCTGGCCGGTCGCCTGGTGGAAAGTTGGCCCCAGGCGGCCCTGCACCCTGAACACCCCCGCTTTCTGCCGCGCCTGCTGGGTCGCCGGGCCGCCAGCGAGGTCATGCGGCCCGGTCCCCTTTCCCAGGGCGGAGACAGCGAATCGCCGGCGGCTGAGGCGGATCGTCTCTGGGGCGGCCCGCAGGAACCCTGGGGTTCGGAGTTCGTGCGCCCCAGCGCCCGGCTGCTGCAGCGCTCCCTTCGCCCCACCACGGCCCTGTTGGAACGCAGCGAGGCCTGGGATCTGCCCCTGGGCGATCCCGGCGAGAACAGCACCGATCGCCGCTGGCGGGAGCTAGCCGATCCAGACGGGACTGAGAGTCTTGCCCGATCCAACTTCCTTGAGCGCACGGCTCCGCCGCCGGCCAGCGACCAAGACGATCGCTGGCTGGTGTTCGCCGATCGTCCCGGCCCCCTGGAACCCGGCGGTGCCCTGGACCGCTGGGATGAAGCCCATGCCCTGGAGCCGGGCGCTCTGATCGTGTTGCCGGATCTGCTCCACCCCGCCGGGCCCGAGGCTGCGGCGAGCAGGCCTGGTCTTCCGCCCCCCAGCCGCTGCTTCGGCAGCAGCTGTGAGAGACCGAGCGCTGAGATCACCAAGCCGATCCGCCGTTTCCCAGGACTGGCCTACGAAAGCCAGGATCTGCAGGGGGCTCAGCAACGGCTGATTCAGGCCTGCGATCGGCGCCAGCAAGGGATTGCCCTGCTGGATCTGCCGCTGCGTCTGGTGGCGGGCCGTGCCGAACCGCTGCGGGCTGGTGAACGGGCAGCCTGGCTGGCTGGATTGCGCAGTCAGCGGGCTGCTGTCTACACCCCTTGGTTGCGCGCCAGCGGCGACTACGGAGCGGTGCTGATTGGACCCGCGGCCGTTGCGGCGGGGCTGATCGCCGCCAGCGAACGGGCGCTGGGGGTATGGCGCGCCCCAGCCAACCGCGACGCGCGCTCTGTGTTCGCCCTGGCGGAACTTGTCGGCGAGGAACTGGCGGGCGCCCTGCATCAGGAACGCATCAACGCCTTCCGCGCCACCCCTGCGGGCTTCACTCTGCTGGGTTCGCGCACCACCAGCGCCGAGAGCGACTGGACCCATCTCTCGGTGCGGCGGCTGATCGATTGGCTGAAGCTGCAGATCGCCTCCGAGCTCGCCTGGGCACCATTCGAGCCCAATGATCCGGGGCTATGGGAGGCGATGGCCGGCATCGCCCGGCGGCGGCTGCGAATGGTGTTCGAGGCCGGCGGTCTGGCGGGGGCCACGGAGGAGGAGAGCTTCTTCGCCCGCTGCGACGCCAGCACCAGCACGCCCCGGGAGCGGGACGCCGGCCAGGCCGTGCTGCTGGTGGGCGTGGCGCCCGCGGTGCCGGCGGAATTCCTCGTGTTCCAGCTGCTGCGGCGCGGCGGTGACGACCCAGGCCTGGAGGTGCGCTGATGGACGAGCAACGCTGGCTGAGCACGTTCCGGTTCCGGGTGGAGCTGGAACCCTCGGCGTTCGAGGGAGTGGAGCAGCTGCGTAGCGCCAACGGCGCCTTCGCCGAGGTGCAGGGGCTGGAAATCGCCCTGGAGGCCGTCACCTTCCGGGAGGGTGGCTACAACCTGGGGCCGCGCCAGCTGATCGGCAAGGCCACCACTCAGCCGCTGGTGCTCAAGCGCGGCCTCTCGCTGGACACCGGCTTCTGGAGTTGGTTGCAGCGCTGCACCGACGGACGCTATCCCCTGCCCTACGTGAACGGCACCGTGCGCTGCTTCCCGCCGGGGGGCGATCCCCGCGGCAGTGGAGGCCCCGAGGGCACCTGGCAGTTCGTGAACGCCATCGCCACGAAGGTGACCTGCGCGCCGTTCAACGCCCGCCAGAGCAGTGAGGTCGCCCTGGAGGAGCTGCACCTGGTGCATGAAGGGTTGCGGAGGGTGCTGCGATGAGCGGTTCTGCCTTGGAAAAGGCGCGGCTGATTCCCTTCCGGGATCCTCCCAACGCCACCCAGCCCGATCTGGCCCAGGAGATCCCCTTTGATTTCAACCCCGAAACCCTCACTCTCAAGGTGAGTACTGGTCAGGCGCGCGACTCAGCCAGGCGCGGCCGCCAGCAGACCCAGAACGTAGGGGCATCCCAGGCCACCCTCAGCTTCGAGTGCATCTTCGACAGCACGCGTCCCCGCGCATCCGATGGCCCCCCCTCTCTGAACTCGGAGGTGGAGGAGCGCGATGTGCGCAAGCGCACCAAGGCGATCGCCGATCTGCTGCAGGCCAGCACGCCCGGCCGCCAACCCGCTCCCAGGCGGGTGCGCTTCCTCTGGGGGAAATTTGTTTTCGATGGTGTGGTGAGCCAACACCAGGAAAGCTTCGATTACTTCAGCGCCGATGGCGTGCCGCTGCGCTCCAAGGTGGCGCTCACCCTCACGGAAAAAGACTTCCGCTATCTCGTCACCGCCACCCAGGCAGCCCCACTGAGAGACGGGGCTTCCTCGCTGGCTTCCGGGCCTGGAGGCAACGATCTGCCCCCAGCGGAGCTGGCGC
>JBIPMZ010000265.1:0-3557 GCA_044376165.1 Cyanobium sp. | reverse complement strand
CCCCAGAGGCGTCCGAGCAGGGCCCGGTCGTCGGCACCGCCGAAACTCTCGCCGTAAAGCAGCTGCTCGGCCACCATGCCCGCCTGCAGCACCCGACTCCAGCGGCGCAGCTCCTCCAAAGGCAGACGCGCCGTGGCGGGCGGCTCGAACTCGGTGCTGCCGTTCGCTGCCAACCCCGCCCGCAGGCAGGCCAGGCTGCCCACCAGCACCCGCCGCACCGGCAGGCTTTCCGCTTCCGCCAGCAGGGCATGGCCGGCCTCGTGCACGGCGATGCGGCGCAGCCTTCCCTCCCCGCCCGGCAGGGCCTCCGCCAGCAGCTGGCCGCCGCGCCCGCCGAAGCGGGCCGCATCCAGGGTGATCGCCACCACCGCCAGAGCCGACGGCACCGCCACCAACCAGGGGGACAGCCCCGCCGCCGGCACCAGAAGGGCCGCCAGGCTCACCCCGAACACCGCCACCCCGGCGGTGCGGGCCCCGAGGGGATGGAGGGAATCGGCCATCGCGATCAGCGGCCCGGCCGACTGACCGCGGCACCGCTTTTGCGGGCCCGCGGCGGTTCCGTGCGCCGCGCCTTGCCGCCGCGGTTGCCGCGCTGCGCCACCGGGCCGATCACCTCCAGCTTCTCCAGCGTCAGCGCCTGACCCTGGCGCCGCAGTTCGAGCGCGACGAAATGGCGCAGGTGTTCCAGCGGCACCTCCCCCCGCAACTGCAGCTTGAACGGGGTGGGGCGACTGCCGTCGGGCCGGGGTTTCTGGCGCACCTTCACCACCAGATCACCGGTTTCCGGGCGGGTGAAGACCAGCTCGCCCCGCACCGAGAAAAACCCGTCGCCCTCCGGCAGGGTGTCCTCCATGGCGGAGGGGAGGGCCGGGTCGGCCGCCGCGGCGGCGAGGCGGCTGGGCTCCCATACCCCCACCATCTGCAGATGCAGGAGGTTTTCCTCCCGCGAGCGGGGGTACACCACCCAGAGATGGGGCAGGGCGAGGTCGAGATGGCGGCGCATCAACGTCAGCAGACGACCGAGCACCACCGCTTCGATCTCGGCGCCGTCTTCGGTGTGCAGGCGTCCGCGGGTGAGCGTCTCCGCCTCGGTGGGCACATAGATCCCCCGCACCACGCCGATGGCCCGGTACTGCGTCGGCTCGGTGACCGGGGGAATGGGGTGCTGACGCATGGAGAGAGGGGGGAAAACCCCAGGGCGGGGCAGGGCAGGCCCACGGCCATGGGGCCAATGTAACCAGCGCGGGCGATAGTCTCCGTCGGGCAGGCTTGAGCGCCGCGGATGTCGTCGAGTCCGAACCGGTACCGCGTCGGCTGGCGCTGGCCTTGGGCGCTGACCGCCGCGGTCACGGTCGGCCTTGCCCTGGCCAGCGGCTGGTGGCTCGGCCATCGTCAGCCCTCCGGATCCTTGCCGGACGACCCCAAGCGCACCGTGCTGCAGCGCGAGGTGCAGACCCTGCGCCGACGGCTCGATCGCAACGAGGCCTCCGACGACGAACGCCAGCGCCTGCTCGAACTTCTCGTCGCCCTGGATCGCAAGGGGGAGGCGATCAGCCTGCTGGAACCCATGGCCGATCGGGAGCCCGATCGCTGGTCCCTGCGGCTGATGCTGGCCGAGCTGCGCCGCGATCAAAACGACCGGGCCGGGGCGGAGCGGGAACTGCGCATGATCCTCAGCCGCCAGAGCGACCAGGTGGAAGCGCTGCAGCTGCTCACCCTGCTGCAGCTGGAGCAGGGTGGCGGGGCGGCGGCCGAGGCGCGGGTGAAAGCCGCCTTCGCCACCGCCACCCAGCCCACGGTGAAGCCCGAGGCCATGGGGGTGGGGCTGCTGCTGGCGGAGCTCCAGCAGAAGCGGGGCCAGGGTCGCGCGGCAGAAGCCACCTACCGGCGCCTGGCCGAGGCCTTCCCCCAAGATCAACGACCCCTGCTGGGCCTGGCCTTGCTGCGCCACAGCGGCGGGGACATCCGCGGCGCCCAGGAGGCCCTCGCCCAGGCCCGGCAGCGAGGCCCGCGGGTGGGGGAGCCGGATGCCCGGCTCGACCGCCTAGCGGCGAGCTGGGGGCTGGGGCCGCTCAGGGCCCCGGCAGCCTCGGGCCGGAAGGGGTCGCCCCCGGCGCCGAGCGGCTCTCAAAATCCTTGAGGGCATCGTCGATCGCCGAGGCGGGCGGGGTGGCATCGCTCAGGCTGGAGTTGCGGCGAATCGCGTTCATGATGTCCAGCGGGTTGCCCGAACCCAGGGGCGAGGCGCTGCCGCCGCTGCTGCCCCGCGGATCGCCGTTGTAGAGCTGCTGCTCCAGCGGCGAAACGCCCAGGGTCTGGCCGTAACCCTGCTGCTGGGCCCTCCCGGCGGCGGGGATCAGCAGAGCGCAGAGCAGAGCCGCGGGGGCCGCCGCCGCAAGCCGGGCGACGCGGGGGCGATCGGAGCGGGGGCGGGCCCGAGGGAAACAAAAAGCCATGACCTCAAGCGCGACGACGACACGACAGCATCTGTGCATGTTAGGAGCCTTGGACCCAAGAAAGGCCGTGGGCCCATGCGGATCGCCACCTGGAACGTCAACTCGGTGCGCACCCGTCTGGAGCAGCTGGCCGCCTGGTTGGCCGCGCAGGGCCCGGAGGTGGTGTGCCTGCAGGAGACGAAGGTGGCCGATGCGCTCTTCCCCCACGACACCTTTCGCTCCCTCGGCTACCACTGCGCCATCAGCGGCCAGAAGAGCTACAACGGCGTCGCCATCCTCAGCCGCCTCCCCCTGGAGGACGTGCGGGTGGGATTCGAGGCCCTGTTGCCCGACGATCCCCGGGCGGCGGAGCTGGGGGAGCAGAAGCGGGTGATCAGCGCCCGCATCGACGGCCTGCGCGTGCTGGATCTCTACGTGCCGAACGGCTCCGCCACCGGCAGCGACAAATACGTCTACAAGCTGGAGTGGCTGGCCTGCCTGAAGCGCTATCTGCAGGCCCAACAGGCCGAAGGGGATCCGCTGGTGATGGTCGGAGACTTCAACATCGCGCCGGAGGACCGCGACCTGCACGATCCGGCGCGCCTCAGCGGGCGCATCATGGCCAGCGAGCCGGAGCGGCAGGCGCTGCGGGAGGTGCTGGGGGAGCGGCTCACGGATGCTTTTCGGCTGTTCGAGCCGGCGGCCGGCCACTGGAGCTGGTGGGACTACCGCACCGGCGCCTGGGAGCGGGACCGCGGCTGGCGCATCGACCACATCTACCTCGAAGCGCCGCTGCAGGCCTGCGCCACCGGCTGCGTGATCGAACGGGAGCTGCGCGGCAACCCCCAGCCCAGCGACCATGCGCCGGTGGTGGTGAGCCTGGCCTGGGGGGAGGGCGAAGAGGGCGAGGAGGGCGGCCTGGAGGAGGAGGACCGCTGGGACTGAGGAGGGCGCACCCGAGCCGGCCCCTTGATCCTTCACCCCGCCAGAAAGTCGTCGAGCCGCAGATCGGGGCGCCGCAGCAGGGCGAAGAGGGTGCCGGCGTTGCCGCGGCACACCCTCAGCTCCCCATCGAGCACGGTGATGTCGAGCCAGGCGGGAAAGCTCTGGCGCACCTCCCGC
>JBIPMZ010000264.1:0-3564 GCA_044376165.1 Cyanobium sp. | reverse complement strand
CACCCGGTTGAAGCCGCTGGCAATCATCTGGTCCATTAATTCTTCGTCGCCAAAACATCACCTCGCCAATTCAGCTGATAGAGCACCTCCAGTTCAGCGATCAGCTGGGCTGGTGTTTTCGTGCGCGGCTTGCGACCATAAACGCGTGAAAATTGAACAGACATCCAGGCGCAATTCCCAGCTCTGGGGCGGTGCCGAATGCTGCCGTCAACCCCCCAGCTCCAGCCCCTCCAGCAACGGAGCGGCCACCATCAACATCAAGCTGCGGCTCTCCAGGGGGGCGCCATTCGGCAGCCACCGCTCCGGCCGCTCCGGCAGGGCCTCCTCCGGCGGCAGGGCCGTGTCGATCACCCGCAGCCAGCCCAACCGGGAGCTGGGCAGGTCGAAGTGCATCGCCTTGTAGTAGGCGTTCATGCCGCACCAGAGCAGCGGGCCGTACTCCGCATCGTTGAGGCTCCAGGCCAGGCAGTGCGACCACTGGGCCCAGTCGGGCTTGTAGAGCTCCACCCCGTGCCATTCGCGCCAGGGCTGGCCCGGTGCGGCGGCGCCACTCGGTCGCTGGGCGGGATCCAGCAGGGGCGGATCGGGGTTGAGCAGGCCCGCCAGGTGCTGGCGCAGCAGGATCAGGCGCCGCAGGAAGCCGCGCATCGCCCCGTCCTCCGGGTCGGGCTGCCAGTGCATCCATCCCAGCGGGTTGTTCTGGCACCAGGTGTTGTTGTTGCCCCCCTGGCTGCGGCGCACCTCATCGCCCATCAGCAGCATCGGCACCCCCGGCGCCAGCAGCAGGGACCCGAGCAGGTTGCGCATCTGGCGGTTGCGCAGGGCCACCACCGCCGAATCGCTGCTGGGACCCTCCACGCCGTGGTTCCAGCTGTTGTTGTGGTTGTCGCCGTCCCGGTCGTTCTCTCCGTTGGCCAGGTTGTGCTTGCGGTCGTAGCTCACCAGGTCGGCCAGGGTGAAGCCGTCGTGGGCTGTGAGGAAGGTGATCGAGCGGCCCACCGGCGCCGGCGCGTTGCCGTAGAGATCCGGGTTGCCCGCCAGCCGCTGCCCCAGCGTCCACACCATCCGCTCATCCCCCTTCCAGAAGCGGCGCAGGTCATCGCGGAAGCGGCCGTTCCAGCTGGCCACCCGCCGCGCGGGGAAGTCGGCCAGCCGGTACAGCCCGCCGCAATCCCACGGCTCGCTCACCAATTTGAGATCGGCCAGCTCCGGGTCGGCCTCCATCTCCTCAAACAACGGCGGCGCCTCCAGCGGGGCCAGGTCTTCCCCTCGGCTCAGGGCGATGCCCAGGTCGAAGCGGAAGCCATCCACCCCCAACTCCACCGCCCAGCAGCGCAGCGATTCGATGATCAGCCGCCGCACCAGCGGCCGGTTGGCGGCGATGCTGTTGCCGCAGCCGCTCACGTCCTGGTAGTCGCCGCGGGCGTTTTGGTGGTAGTAGTACGAATCCGCCAGGCCGCGCCAGCTCAGGGTCGGCCCCTCCTGGTTGCCCTCCGTGGTGTGGTTGTACACCACATCGATCAGCACCTCCAGCCCCGCCCGATGGCAGGCGCTCACCAGGTCGCGCACCTCCGCCCGCGCCCCCAGCGGGTCGCTGGCGCACAGATAGCCCGGATGGGGGGCCATCCAGCTCACCGGGCTGTAGCCCCAGTGGTTCAGCCGACCCGACGGTGCGTCCTGCGGGTCGAACGCCATCACCGGCAGCAACTCCAGGGTGGTCACCCCCAGCTCCTGCAGGTAGGGGATCGTGTCGATCAGGCCCCTGAGGGTGCCCTGCCGCTCCGGCGTCACCGGGCAGCCCTCGCCCCGGGTGAAGCCGCCCACGTGCAGCTCGTAGATCACGGTCTTCTGCCAGCGGTGACGCGGCCGTGGCGCCGCCCCGAAGTCGAAGCGCTCCCGCTCCGTCACCACCCCCTTGAGGCAGCAGGCGGTGTTCGGCGACGCCCCCACCGCCTTGCCCCGCTCGTACACCTCCCAGCCGCTGATGGCGCGGGCGCAGGGATCGAGCAGCACCTTGGAGGGGTTGAAGCCATGGCCGCCCGGCAGCAGCGGCCCGAACACCCGGTAGCCGTAGCAGCAGCCCAGGCCCACCCCCTCCACCTCCACATGCCAGTAATCGCCCGAGCGATGGGTAGCGTCGAGCTCGATCACCTGCCGCGGCTCCGGAGCGGCGCCGTCGTCGAAAAGCAGCAGCTCCACACGGGTGGCCAGCGGCGCGGCCACAGAAAAATTCACACCCCAAGGGGTGGTGGAGGCTCCAAGCGGCCAGGGATGTCCGATCCGGATCGCCGACAAGGAACGGAAGCTTGTTATCTGCAGGCTAGGCCGTCATCTTCCCTCTCGCCGCTCCGCGGAGTTCAATGGGGATCCGCTTGCTCCGCCCCCCGGCGGCCCCCGCCCTGCACCCTGCCGCCCCTGCGGAGCTGGAGCCCGGCCGCCCGCCCCGGGTAGCGGGCCCCGGGCTGTGGGTCTTCGCCCCCCATCGCGACAGCCAGGGGGGCAGCGCCTGGTGGCTGGAACACCCGGCGATCAACCTGCTGATCGACGTCCCGGCGCTGAGCGCCGCCAACCTCGCCTTCCTGCGGCAGCGGGCCGCCGTTGCGCCCGCGGCGATCGTGCTCACGGGGCGCCACGGCCACGGCCGCTGCCGGCGGCTGCAGCAGGCCCTCGGCTGGCCGGTGCTGGTGCAGGAGCAGGAGGCCTATCTGCTGCCGGGCGTGGAGGGGCTTCAGACCTTCGGGGCGGAACGGGCGCTGGCCGAGGGGGTGCGGCTGCTCTGGACCCCCGGCCCCAGCCCCGGCGCCTGCGTGCTCCACGCCCGCGCCGGGGGGGAGGCAAACCTGGACGGGCTGTTCTGCGGGCGCCTGCTGGTACCCCTGGCCCCGGGGCGGCTGGCACCCCTCCGCACCCGTCGCACCTTTCACTGGCCGCGGCAGCTGCGCAGCCTGGAGCGCCTTCGCCAGTGGCTGCCCCCCGGTTCCCCCGCCTGGATCGCTACGGCCGCGGGGCTGGGGGCGCTGCGCGGCGCCAAGGTGGTGCGCGAAGGGGCGGCGCTGCTGGCGAGCCTCAACCTGGAAAGGTTGCTGGAGGCGCCGGAGGAGCCGTCGGTGACGCAATAATTCTTTGCGCGAGGGCCGATTTGTGTCCCGCTTCGGTGAGATCCGTTGCCGGAAGCGGATTTTGGGTTGCCCAGGCGGGCCCTGCCCCATACGATTAGCCCGCTCCATCGAAGCAACGGCGGTCGGCATCTCTCCGACCCGCCTCCCTCATCGCCCTTTCGGCTCCCCACGACCGCCACCCTGGAGGCAAACTCGCCTTATGAACAAAGCTGATCTCGTCAACCTCGTCGCCGCTCGCACCGAGCTCACCAAGACCGACGTCTCGAACGTCGTGGATGCGGCGATCGAAACCATCATCGATTCGGTAGTGGAGGGCAAAAAGGTGTCCATCCTCGGCTTCGGTTCCTTCGAACCCCGCGAGCGCTCCGCCCGCCAGGGTCTGAACCCGAAAACCGGCGAAAAAATCAAGATCCCCGCCAAACGCGTTCCCGCCTTCACCGCCGGC